>CAYTCD010000017.1:21052-25693 GCA_964436335.1 uncultured Bacteroidaceae bacterium | reverse complement strand
GTCGCACCCCGGTGTTCCGTCTGCCTTTTCGGCACAGAACATTTGTAAAGGACGTCACAAAACAATGGTTTCGTAAAAATACGGAGCCAAATCCAACTTAGTGTCTTTTTCCGACACCCACCAGAGGTTCTCTTCGTCCTCTGCCCCTTTCTCCGCCTCCGAAGCCGTCTTTACGATGATTTCCTCCCTGCATTCCACCGCAAAACGCAAATCGCGGAGGCAACGGTCGCAACGGGTGGCCGCACTGCCTTCAAAATGAAAGCTGAGCGTCATCATCCTGTCGTTTTTTTCCAATAAAAGGGACACCTTTATTTCAGGAGAAAAGAAAGTGTCAGCTTCGGGAAAAAGCGCCATAAAATCATCGCCTATCGTATATTCAAAAGCATGTCCGCCTTCTTTCAACCCGGAAAACTCCAAACGGTACTCGTTTCCTTGTCTTAACATACGCAGGCTAAATTTAAGCCTGCAAAGGTAATACTTTTTCGAGAAAAAAACCTGATTTTTTCACCACGCTTTTTTATGCTATCTTTACAAGTTTTTTCATTTCCTCAAAACACGCACGAATAATGGAAACCTGTTCACAATCGATACGGAAAGCCTTTCTCGAATTTTTCCAGTCCAAGGGGCATCAGATCGTACCCTACTCGCCCCTGGTGGTCAAGAACGACCCCACACTGATGTTCACCAACGCGGGCATGAACCAGTTCAAGGACATTTTTCTGGGCAACACCCCTCGCAAATATCCGCGTGTGGCCGACAGCCAGAAATGCCTGCGCGTTTCGGGCAAACACAACGACCTGGAGGAAGTGGGGCACGACACCTACCACCACACCATGTTCGAGATGCTGGGCAACTGGTCTTTCGGCGACTACTTCAAGAAAGAAAGCATCGCCTACGCATGGGAGTTCCTCACCGAGGTGATGAAAATCGACAAAGACCGCCTCTATGTCACCGTTTTTGGCGGCGATGCCCAGGACGGCACCGACAAAGACATGGAAGCCTACCGTTTCTGGATGGAGCATATCGCCGAAGACCGTATTTTGTTCGGCAACAAGCACGACAACTTTTGGGAAATGGGCGAAAGCGGCCCCTGCGGCCCATGTTCGGAAATCCATGTGGATATCCGCAACAACGAAGACCGCGCCAAGATAGATGCCCGTGAGCTCATCAACAAAGACAATCCGCAGGTTATCGAGATATGGAACCTGGTGTTCATGCAGTTCAACCGCATGGCGGACGGACATCTGGAGGAACTGCCCGCCAAATGCGTGGATACCGGTATGGGCTTTGAACGCCTCTGCATGGTGGTGCAGGGCAAGCAGTCGAACTACGACACCGATGTGTTCCAGCCGCTGATTGCCGCCTTGTCGCAGAATTGCGGCATTCCTTACGGCAAAGACCCCAAGAGCGACATCGCCATGCGCGTCATCGCCGACCACGCCCGGGCGGTAAGTTTCGCCATCGCCGACGGGCAGTTGCCCTCCAACAACAAGGCCGGCTATGTAATCCGCCGTATCCTGCGCCGCGCGGTGCGCTACGGTTGCAGCTTCCTGAACCTGCACGAGCCTTTTATCTGCCGTCTGATAGAAGTGCTGGTGGCGCAGATGGGCGAATCCTATCCCGAAATCGTCCGTCAGAAAGATTTGATTGTTAAGGTTATCACAGAAGAAGAAAATACCTTTCTCAAGACCCTCGAAACCGGCAACCGCCTCTTGGACCAGTTGGCGGACAAGCTCCGCGCCGAGGGCAAGGACACCTTGGACGGCGTGAACGCCTTTACGCTCTACGACACCTACGGTTTTCCGCTCGACCTGACCGAACTCATGCTGCGTGAAAAAGGCCTGAAAGTGGATCAGAAAGGCTTCGAGGCCGAAATGCAGAAGCAGAAGAACCGCTCCCGCACCGATGCCGCCGTTTCTTCCGACGACTGGGTGGTGGTGCACGAAGGCACGGAAGTGGAATTCGTGGGCTACGACACGCTCGAATCCCCCACTTCGATTCTGCGCTACCGCAAGGTTAACAAAAAAGGCAAGGACCTTTACCAGATCATGTGCTCGCCCACGCCTTTCTACGCCGAATCGGGCGGACAGATCGGCGACCGGGGCTATCTCGAAGATTTGCAGAGCGGCGAAAAGATTTCGGTGATCGACACGGTGAAAGAAAACAACACCGCCATCCATTGGGTGGAGAAACTGCCCGCCACTCCTCAATCCTCGTTCAAAGCCGTGGTGAACAACGACCTTCGCATCCAGACCGCCTGCCACCACACCGCCACCCACCTCATGCACTATGCCCTGCGGCAGGTGCTGGGAACGCATGTGGGGCAGAAAGGTTCGCTGGTCAACGACAAGGAACTGCGATTCGACTTCTCGCATTTCCAAAAGATGACCCGCGAGGAAATACGCCAGGTGGAACGCATCGTGAACCGGCTCATCCGCCGGAACATTCCCTTGGACGAACACCGCGCCATGCCCATCGAAGAAGCCCGTAAAATAGGCGCGATGGCGCTTTTCAGCGAAAAATACGGCGACAAGGTGCGGGTGATCCGCTACGGTGAGTCTGTGGAATTCTGCGGGGGAACCCATGTGGCGGCCACCGGACAGTTGGGGTCGTTCAAGATTCTGAGCGAAGGGGCGATTGCCGCCGGGGTAAGACGCATCACCGCCGTGAGCGCCGCCTGCGCCGAAGAGCTCTCCTATATGGCCTTTGACCACTTGGATGAAGTGAGCGGACTTTTCAAGGCCGGCAACGACGTTTTGGGGCATATCAAGAAACTCATCGATGGCAACGCCCAGCTCAAGAAAGAGATGGAAACGCTTCTCAACGAGCAAATCGCCCAGAAACACGACCGCCTGCTGGAATCGAAAAAGGTGGTGAACGGCGTTCCCGTAGTGTTCTCGTTGAATCCTTACAAACCCGATATAGCCAAGTCGCTGGCGATGTCTTTCAAGAAAGACCTGCCCGACGGTGTGGCGCTTATCGCCGGCATCTGGAACGAAAAACCTTTCCTGCAACTGCTTATCGGCGAAAGCCTTGCCCAACAAGGCACCCATGCCGGCAATATCATCAAGGAAGCCTGCAAGCAGATGGGCGGCAGCGGCGGCGGTCAGGCCGGTTTCGCCACCGGTTCGGGTTCGGAGCCGGGCAAACTGCCGGACGCCATCCAAAGCGTGTTCAGTCAACTTAAATTGGATTATCCCTTAAACTAAGGGGGCAACCTCATGGCAATAAAGAAGAACAACGAAATCTATTATCTCGATACCGCCTCGCTTTCTGTAAAGAAGGTAAAGGTGAGCATGCGGCAACGTTTGCTCAAGTGGCTCCGGTATCTGATTGTGGGTGCGTTTCTTTTCGGAATCGCATTGATCGTTTCCATCAACTTCTTTGAGTCCCCCCGAGAAAAACAGTTGGAGAAAGACCTTTCGGTGGCTGAAGCCCGCTACCGCTATCTCTCCGAAAGGATGGATCAACTCAACAGCGTATTGTCCGAGATTCATCAACGGGACCACAATCTTTACCGCATGATTTTTGAGGCCGAACCGCCAACCCCGAACAATGTGCTCCGCAACAACTATAACGAATTTAAAGAGAACACACTCGCTAAAGCTATCATTTCAACATCCGAGAAGGTGGACAAGCTGGCCAACGACCTCTACGCGCAATCCCTCTCGCTCGATCAGATTTTTGAACTGGCCAAGCAAAAAGAGGAATTCATGAAATGCCAGCCGGCCATTTATCCTCTCAACAAGAAAAAGAGCCACATGAGTTCCGGATTCGGATATCGGTTCCACCCTATCTACAAAACCTTGCGTATGCATACCGGCACGGATATCGCCGCCCCCATGGGGACGCCCATTTACGCCACCGGAAACGGCCGGGTAACGGTGGCCGACAACACACCGATTGGCTATTCGGGATACGGCATCGTATGCAAGATAGATCATGGTTTCGGATATGAAACCCTCTACGCGCACATGAGCAAGCTGGCGGTGCGTCCCGGACAAAAGGTAAAGCGCGGGGATATCGTGGGCTATGTGGGTTCCACAGGTGCTTCCAAAGGAACGCACCTGCATTATGAAGTATTGGTGAACGGCAAGCACACGAACCCTGTCTATTATTTCTTCCTCGACATTTCGCCCGAAGAATACCTCGAAATCTTTGAAAAAGCGAAAGAAGTGAACCAAAGCCTTTCCTAAATCATGGAAGATCAAACAAGAAAAATTTTCTATACCATTGGGGAGGTGGCTGAAATATTTCAGGTCAACACTTCGCTGATCCGCTTTTGGGAAAAGGAGTTCGATGTTATCCGACCGCAACGGAACAAAAAGGGCAACCGTCTCTTTACCCAGAAAGACGTGGACAATTTCCATCATATCTTCCGTATGGTAAAGGAACAAGGTTTTACTCTGCAAGGGGCCAAGGAACAACTTAAAAGCAAACCGGTTGAAGGACAGCAAGCCACCTTGGGCATTGCCGAAAGTCTGCGCCGTATCAAAACACTTCTCTTAGAACTCAAGGAATTATGCTGAACTTTGTTATCTGGAACTGTGATCCCACTGCTTTCAGTATTTTCGGAATGGAAATCCGTTGGTACGGAATCCTGTTTGCCGTGGCATTTCTTTCGGGATGGTGGCTGCTGTC
>CAYTCD010000017.1:9841-21042 GCA_964436335.1 uncultured Bacteroidaceae bacterium | reverse complement strand
AAGGCCAGAAATCCGAAATGGCAGACGTGCTGCTTTGGTACGTGGCGATTGCGGTGATTGTAGGTGCCCGCTTGGGCCATTGCCTGTTCTATGAACCCCAATGGTATCTGAGCCACCCCTTGGATATACTCAAGATACGCGACGGCGGGTTGGCAAGCCACGGGGCGGCCATCGGCATACTGCTGGCTTTATGGATTCTATCAAGAAAATATAAAACCTCCCTCTGGTATTGGTTAGACCGCGTGGTGATACCGGTGGCCCTGAGCGGCTTCTTTATCCGAATGGGAAACCTGATGAACTCCGAGATCTACGGGCACGTAACTACCCTGCCTTGGGGATTCGTGTTTGTGCGTGAAGCCGAACTCCTTCCCAAACACCCCACCCAAATCTACGAGGCATTGTGTTACCTGTTGCTGTTTGCATCCCTCCTATTCTATTTCTGGAAAAAGAAAGGGCACATACGCAACGGGCTGTTGTTCGGCTGGTTTCTTATCGGTTGCTTCGGGATGCGGTTTCTGATAGAGTTCCTCAAAGAAGTGCAGGTTAGTTGGGAAGCCGGACACCTGTTGGATATGGGACAGATACTGAGTATTCCCTTTATCTTGTTGGGAATCGCGGTGTTGATTCTCTCGCATAAGGGGCTTTTGGACCCAAAAGACGCAAAAAAAGCGTAACTTCGCACTTATGCAACGTATTGAATTCGGTTTGAAATTCTGTTTACGCCGTCTCGGACTCGGTTGGGGCGCAATTCTTGCCTTCTGCGTTCTGGTGGGTATGGTCCAAGGGCAATCGCGCCTGTTTTTTTCGCGATCCAAAGTGGTGCAGTTTTCGGGCGTGGTGTTACGCGCGACCGACGGCAATCCATGGCCTTTCACCACAATTGTCAACCTCAACCACAAACATGGTTCCATTTCCGATGCTGTGGGATTCTTTTCTTTCGTTGCCGTGAGCGGCGACTCCGTACGATTCTCTTCCGTTGGCTACCAGCCCCGCATGGTTGTTATTCCCGACACAATACGTTTCGACGCCTATTCGTTGGTCGTTCCCTTGGAACTGGACACCATCATGCTCATGGAAACCGTGATCTACCCATGGCCCGACAAAGACAAGTTCAGGGAGGCTTTCGTGAATCTGAAACTCCCCGAAACCGAAGCCGATATCTTACAGAAAAACTTTAATTTGGCCACTGTCCGCGAACAAGCCCGCAACGGAAAGATGAATGCCGAAATGAACTACCGGAGCTTGATGCAGCAACAAAGCGCACGGCTTTACTATCAAAACCAAATGGCCCCCAACAATCTGATAAACCCCTTCGCATGGGCGCAGTTCGTAAAGCAGTTAAAGCGCCGCAAAGAAGTGGAAGCGGAGACTTCGAGAAGCGAGGGATACCGCCAATATGAATCCGTTACGCCTGCCGATTATCCGGAATATAATGAAGATTAGGTTTTTTCGCCTTTACCTTATCGGCATCCCGATCTTGTTTTGCTTGTTGGCAGACCACCTTTGCGCCCAAACCCTGCGCGGCAAGGTGGTGGACGAGGATGGCAACGGCATCGCCTTGGTGGCGGTGGGCATCCGGCAGTTGGAAAAACCTATCGGAACCACCACCGATGAAAAGGGCGTCTTTGCGCTTTCTGTACCGGCCGATCGCGAACTGGAGGTATTGTTTCACCACACCGCCTATCAACCCCTCACACAAAAAATCCGTCTTGGTTCCGGTGTCACGCAAACCTTGCAAATCACGCTCAAGACCGCCAGCATAAACATGGAAGCGGTTACCATCGAAGGCGCAGCCCGGAGAAACACCGCCTATGTCAATCTATCTCCTCTTTCAGGACAGAACCTTCCCAGCATCACAGGTGGCGTGGAAGGGCTTTTGATGTCGCTTCCGGGTGTAAACAACAATAATGAACTCAGTTCGCAATATTCGGTACGGGGCGGCAATTTCGATGAAAACCTCGTGTATGTGAACGGGGTCGAGATATACAGGCCTTTCCTTACCCGTTCGGGCGAACAGGAAGGCTTGAGTTTCGTCAATCCCGATTTGGTGCAGACCCTTACCTTCTCCAGCGGCGGTTTCGACGCCCGTTACGGCGACAAGATGAGTTCCGTGCTGGATATCCGCTACAAGCAGCCCCAGCAGTTCGGAGGTTCAGTAGGCTTGAGTTTTATGGGCGGACATCTGCATATAGAAGGATCTTCCCAAAACAAGAAGTTCACCTATCTGGCCGGTGTCCGTCAGAAAAATTCGCAACTGGTACTCAAGTCTCTCGATAAAAGGGGCGAATACAAACCCTCCTTCACCGATTTCCAAATGCTGCTCGCCTACCGATCCGATGAACGGAACAACTTTGAACTGCTCGGCAACATCTCGCACAACCGATACAAGTTCACCCCCAAGAGCCAGCAGACCAAATTCGGCACTTCAGGCAATCCCAAATCTTTCTGGGTCTCTTTCGACGGTTTCGAATTAGACCGTTTCACCACTTTTTTCGGGGCCTTCAGCTGGACCCATACACCTTCGGCCCTTTCGCAACATAAACTCACCTACAGTTTTTTCAACACCGTTGAACGCGAGAATTTCGATATAGAAGGTTTTTACCGCCTGAGCGAAACCATGAGCGACAACAACGGCCATGCTGTGGAAGGCGACGTTTTGGGCACGGGACATTATATGGATCACGCCCGCAACTACCTCAACGGCATCATCACCTCGCTCAACTACCAAGGTTCGCAAACCACCCCCGTAGCCTTTGTGCAATGGGGCGCGAAATATCAATACGAGGATATCATTGACCATTTGAACGAATGGCATATGGAAGACTCGGCTGGTTACAACCTACCCGTGGGAGGAAAGGAACCGGACGGACAAGAAAACAGATTGACGGCACCTTCCCTGCAAAACGTTTACCGCGCCGACCATCAGACCCGCTCGCACCGCTTCAATGCCTTCGTTCAGGCACGTTTCGACTTCAATTCCGCCGACCGTTACGTATTGGATGCCGGTGTCCGTTTTTCTTACTGGACTTTCAACAAAGAAATCACCGCCAGTCCGCGCATTAACTTCAACATCCACCCCGATTGGAAACGCGAGGTTCACTTCCGCATCGCCGCCGGTCTTTATGTGCAACCCCCTTTCTACAAAGAAATGCGCGATATCCACGGGCAACTGAACCCGCACGTGCGTTCCCAGAAATCCATCCATGCCGTGTTTGCCTCCGACCTCTATTTCAAGTGGTGGGAACGCCCCTTCAAGTTTACCGCGGAAGCGTACTACAAATACCTCTACGACCTCAATCCCTACGAAATAGACAATGTGCGGATTCGTTACATGGCCAACAACAACGGCAAAGGCTATGCCGCCGGTGTGGATCTGCGCCTCGACGGGGAATTCGTGCAGGGCGTGAATTCCTGGATCAGTGTTTCCTTCATGAACACGCGCGAAAACATCACCTACTACGACAAGGCGAACATCAAACACACCAGCGGTTGGATTCCCCGCCCCACCAACCAACTTTTCTCCATCAACCTCTATGTGCAGGATTATCTGGACTTTCTTTTCAAAAAGAAGAATTTCAAGGTATATCTCAACGCCGTATATGCCACCGGATTACCGTCAGGCGACTCCACTCGTCTGGAAGATCCTTCTCTGTTGAAAGGACGTAAGGTAAAGTTGCCCGACTACAAGCGCGTGGATCTCGGTTTGGCCTTTCTGCTCAAGGGGGAAAGCCGCAAGTTCGGTCCCCGCAATCCTTTCACCTACCTCAAGGATATCTGGCTTACCTTGGAACTCTTCAATATGTTCCAGATGCGCAATACAATTTCTTATATGTGGATTCCCACCGTTGACGGCACCAGTTACGCCATTCCGCAGACCCTCACGCCCTTGCAGGTAAATCTCAAGCTCGATATCACCTTTTAGTTTGTATTCCCGCGGCTTCGCTTGCGATTGTCTCTGCTCTCGACTTTTCGTATCTTTAACTCCGTTGAAGATACTTCGTCTCGGCATAGCCGACGTTTTTCCCGCCTCGGCAGAGTCCAAGTATACTTGGTCTCCGCTCTCGGCTTAGGCAAAACGTTGTCTCTGCTCTCGACTTTTCGTATCTTTGCATCTTTGCATAAGAAGATTCCATGGACAATATGTTAGACAAGTTGGACGCGCTCAGCGTCAGGTACAAGGAAATCGAAGAAGAGATGAACCGCCCTGAAGTGATGCAGGACATGAAACGGTACATCAAGCTGAGCAAGGACTACAAGGATATGCAGCCCATCATCGCCGCCCACAAGGAATACCGCAACCTGCTTTCCAATATCGCGGCGGCGAAAGACGTGCTCAACAATGAAAAAGACGAAGAGTTCCGCGAAATGGCGAAAGACGAGCTCAACACCTACCTGCGCCAGAAAGACGAAACGGAAGAACGGATACGCATCCTGCTCATTCCCGCCGACCCGCAGGATTCAAAGAATGCCATCGTGGAGATCCGCGCAGGAACGGGGGGCGACGAGGCGGCCATCTTTGCCGGCGACCTGTACCGTATGTACACACGCTACTGCGATGCCAAAGGCTGGCGCGTGGAAACCGTAGATTACACCGAAGGCACGGCCGGCGGCTACAAGGAAGTTATCTTCAACGTTTCGGGCGACGGGGTTTACGGCATCCTCAAATACGAATCGGGCGTTCACCGCGTGCAGCGCGTTCCGGCCACCGAAACAATGGGGCGCGTGCATACTTCCGCCGCTTCGGTGGCGGTATTGCCCGAAGCCGATGAATTCGACGTGGAGCTCAAGGCCTCCGATATCCGCAAAGACACCTATTGTTCGTCGGGGCCCGGCGGGCAGTCGGTCAACACCACCTATTCGGCGGTGCGCCTCACGCACATTCCCACCGGCATCGTGGTGGCGATCCAGGATGAAAAATCACAGATAAAGAACTACGAAAAGGCCTTGCGTGTGCTGCGTACCCGTATCTACGAAATCGAGTACCAGAAATACCTCGACGATATTTCCTCCAAACGGAAGACCATGGTTTCCACCGGCGACCGCTCGGCCAAGATCCGCACCTACAACTATCCCCAAAGCCGCGTCACCGACCACCGCATCAACTTTACCACCCACAGCCTGGGCACGTTTATGGACGGCGACATCCAGGAAATCATCGATGCCCTGCAATTGGCGGAAAACGCCGAAAAGATGAAAGAATCGGTGGGTTAAACCAAGAGCCATGAACAGAAAAGAACTGGTAGAACAGATACACGCCAAGAAATCCTTCCTGTGCGTGGGGCTTGACCCGGATATGGAAAAACTGCCCGCCTGCATCCAAGGCGAGAGCGATCCCATCTTCGAGTTCAACCGCCGGATTATCGACGCCACCCTGCCCTATGCCGTGGCCTATAAACCCAACACGGCCTTTTACGAGGCTTACGGCATTAAAGGATTGAACAGCCTGCAGAAGACCGTCGATTACCTGCGAAACAAAAATGTGTTTACGATTGCCGATGCCAAACGCGGCGATATCGGCAACACCTCCGCCCGCTACGCCAAGGCTTTTCTGAGCCCTGACGGAGATTTCAATTTCGACGCCATGACCGTGGCCCCCTACATGGGTGAGGATTCGGTGCTGCCTTTCCTGCAGGAAAAAGACAAATGGGTCATTCTTTTGGCGCTGACCTCCAATGCCGGTTCCGCCGATTTTCAAACTTCCCAAGACGGTTCCACACCTCTTTACCAAACGGTGCTGGAAGTTTCCAAGCAATGGGGAACGCCCCAAAACATGATGTATGTGGTGGGCGCCACCAAAGCCGACATGCTTAAAGACATCCGGCGCATCGTGCCGGAACACTTCCTGCTGGTGCCGGGCGTGGGAGCGCAGGGCGGCAGCCTTGAAGATGTCTGCCATAACGGGATGATTCAGGACGAAATCGGTCTTTTGGTGAACGCTTCCCGCAGCATCCTCTACGCCTCCCAAGGACCGGACTTCGCAGAGGCCGCCGCGCAGGAAGCCATGCGTCTGCAACAACAAATGAGCCGTTATGTGTAATGTTCTGAAACATATCCGCCTCTTTCTGATTCCGGGATTGCTGATCGGACTATCCCTTTCGCTCATGGCGCAGACCGAAGTCTATTCCTGGATGTTCAAGAACGGCGATGGAGAATGGATCGGCATGGCGGCCAGCGAATCCAAGAGCCGGGAGGGAAAACCTTTTGTAGGCTGGATGCCCTTGCCCAAAAACGACTCGGCGGGCAAAGGAATGCTTTTTTCGAGTTCGCATACCGGCGCGGGTGAATTTCTGTTTATCTTCAAAGGCTTCGGCGGGCTCAGACCCAATTCCCTCTACCGTATCTCCACGGTTTCTTCCTTTACCATAGCGGGAACCGACAGCCTGGAGCCGGGCAAAATACACCTCAAGATAGGCGGCACTCCGATACGCCCCAAGGTAAATTCGGGCCGTCCCAATTTCTCCAAAGGCAAAGGCGCCGAATCGGGGCACGACCTATTCTGCCTGGGCAGCCTCCATCTGCAGAAAAACGACACGGCACGGCGGTTCTTTGCCCAAAACTACGATGCGCCCGCCATCGTGGCCACCAACCATACCGGCACGCTTTACCTCATTATCGGGCTGGAGACCAAGCCTAATGTCTATACGCCCGACGCCTATCTGAACACACTCCGCATCTGGTTCGACTACGTAGGGCAGGACAGCGCGCTGCTGGCCACCGACTACCGCATCTACTTCAACGAGACCGACAAACCGAACGCCTATACGTTCGAAGTGGTTCCCGAAGAAGATGTGCTGAGTTACAACATATACACCAAAGACGGGCATCTGGTGCTGGTGGAAGAGGAAACCGACTGCCTCCCCTCCTGCCCCAACCTGATCGATGCCTCCATCCTGCCGCCCGACGATTATCTGGTGGAATTCGTTCTGCCCAACAACCGCCGCGTGGTCAGGCTGCTGTCTATCCATGAATAAAAATTTTAGCACGATACGATTATGAAGAAAGTTGTTTTGATCAGACATGGCGAAAGCGCCTGGAACAAGGAAAACCGCTTTACCGGCTGGACCGATGTGGATTTGAGCCCCAAGGGGGTGGAAGAAGCCCGTCAGGCCGGACAATTGCTCAAAAAAGAAGGCTTCCGCTTCGATATGGCCTATACCTCCTATCTGACCCGCGCCATCAAGACCCTCAACACGGTGCTGGAAGAAATGGGCCAGCTCTGGATTCCCGTGGAAAAGACCTGGCGGCTCAACGAAAAGCATTACGGCATGCTGCAAGGGCTCAACAAGGCCGAAACCGCTCAGAAATACGGCGAAGAACAGGTAAAGATCTGGCGCCGCAGCTACGATGTGGCCCCCAATCCGATGGAAGAATCCGACCCGCGCAGTCCGTTTCAGGATGCCCGCTATGCCGGCGTTGACAAAAAGCACCTGCCGCTCACCGAATCGCTCAAAGACACCGTGAACCGCATCGTGCCCTACTGGACGGAAACCATCGTGCCTTCGATGAAACATTGCGATGAAGTGATCGTGGCCGCCCACGGCAACTCCCTGCGCGGCATCATCAAGTATATCAAAGGTATTTCCGATGCCGACATCGTGTCGTTGAACCTGCCTACCGCCGTTCCCTACCTGTTTGAGTTCGACGACGACATGAAGCTCAAAAGCGACCGCTTCCTGGGCGATTCCGAAACCATCAAGGCCCTGATGGAAGCCGTGGCCAACCAAGGCAAAACCAAATAACCAAAGAGGAAAAAAAGAAAACCATGTACAGGACACATAACAACGGCGAACTGCGGCTGGCCGATGCCGGCAAGGAAGTTTGCCTGTGCGGATGGGTGCAACGTTCCCGCGATCTGGGCGGCATGACGTTTGTGGATTTGCGCGACCGCTACGGCATCACGCAAATCGTTTTCAATATGGAGGCCAATACGGACCTCTGCACGCAAGCCCGCTCCTTGGGTCGGGAATTCGTGGTGCAGGTAAAAGGAAAGGTGGCCGAACGGAGCAACAAGAACGCCAAGATTCCCACGGGCGAAATCGAAATCATCGCTTCGGAACTCCAGGTGCTCAACGCGGCCAAGACGCCTCCTTTCACAATCGAGGACCACAGCGACGGCGGCGATGAACTGCGTATGAAATACCGCTACCTGGACCTGCGGCGCGATTGCGTGCGCAAGAATATCAGCCTGCGGCACCGACTGGGCATCGAAATCCGCAAGTACATGGACAACTTGGGTTTCATGGAAATCGAAACCCCCTTCCTGATCAAATCGACCCCGGAGGGCGCGCGCGACTTTGTGGTGCCTTCCCGCATGAACCCGGGCGAATTCTACGCCCTGCCACAGTCTCCGCAACAGTACAAACAGCTGCTCATGGTGGCGGGCTACGACCGCTACTTCCAGATCGTGCGCTGCTTCCGCGACGAAGACCTGCGCGCCGACCGCCAGCCCGAATTCACGCAGTTGGACTGCGAGATGTCTTTTGTGGAACAGGAAGACGTGCTGCAGACTTTCGAAGGCCTGATCCGGCATCTGTTCAAGGTGGAAAAAGGCATCGAACTGCCCCCCCTGCCGCGCATGAGCTGGCAGACGGCCATGGACAAATACGGTTCGGACAAGCCCGATATCCGCTTCGGCATGGAGTTCAACGCACTCAAGGACATTTTTCCGCAAGGCAAATTCAGCGTGTTCGACCAAAGCGAATGGATTGGCGGCATCTGTGTGGAAAACGCCGCCGAATATACCCGCAAGCAACTGGATGAACTCACCGAGTTTGTCAAGCGGCCTCAAGTGGGCGCGGGCGGTTTGGTTTATATTAAATGCAATGCCGACGGCAGTTTCAAATCGTCGGTGGATAAGTTCTATACCCCCGAAGACCTACAGAAGGCGGCGCAAGCCTGCGGCGCCAAGGCTGGCGACCTGATTCTGATCCTTTCCGGAAAAGCCGCCAAAACCAAGACTGCCCTGGGGCAACTGCGCCTTGAAATGGGCAACCGCCTGGGATTGCGCGACCCGTTCAATTACAAGGTGCTTTGGGTTGTGGATTTTCCGCTTTTGGAATGGGACGAAGAAGCACAGCGTTTCTTTGCGATGCACCATCCTTTCACCGCGCCCAAGCCTGAAGACGAAGCCATGCTGGAAAGCGATCCGGGCAAGGTGCGCGCCAACGCCTACGATATGGTGATCAACGGCGTGGAAGTGGGCGGCGGCTCTATCCGTATCCACAACCGCGACCTACAGAAACGCATGTTCATCGCCCTCGGGTTCAGCGAAGAAGAAGCCCAGAACCAGTTCGGCTTCCTGATGAACGCCTTTGAATTCGGCGCCCCTCCCCATGGCGGGCTGGCGTTCGGATTCGACCGTCTTTGCGCGCTCTTCGGCGGTTCGGACAGCATCCGCGACTATATCGCCTTCCCCAAAAACAATTCGGGCCGCGACGTGATGAGCGAATCGCCCTCGCCTATCAGCGATGCGCAGATGGACGAGCTTTTCCTCAAATCGACCGCTCCTGAACATTAAAACACCGATAAAAACCGCCGCCATGAAAAGGTTCGCCGTTTTTCTGCTTATATTATGCAGTTTTGCGTGGGTTTGCCGCGCGGAAGAGCCCGAAGGGTATTACAATTCGGCCCTGCATAAAGGCCGGTTGGCATTGAAAGAAGCCCTTTTCGGCATTATCAACGAACACACAAAGCTGAAATACAACGACCTTTGGGATGCCTACCTGCGTACCGACGCCGATGCGGACAGCAATATCATCGATATGTACAACAACTGTCCGTTCAAGTTCAAGCGAGACCAACACAGCACGGGCAGTTCGGGCAACAAGGAAAACGACTGCCTCAAATACAACCGCGAACATTCGTTTCCCAAAAGCTGGTTTCACGAAAGCAAGGAAGGCACGCCGATGTACACCGACCTGTTCCATCTCTACCCCGTTTCGGGCTATGTGAACACACGGCGCAACAACCATCCTTTCGGCGAAGTGGAGAAGCCGGAGCAAACCTTTACGGGCGGCAGCAAATTAGGCAACTGCACCTTTCCCGGCTATACGGGAACCGCCTTTGAACCCATCGACGAATACAAGGGCGACTTGGCGCGAAGCTACTTTTATATGGCTACCTGCTACCACGACCGCTTCGCCACATGGGAATCGGATATGCTGGCAGGCAACGACACCGATGATTTCAGCGACTGGGCCAAGGAACTCCTGCTCAAATGGCACCGCCAGGATCCGGTGAGCGAAAAGGAAACCCGGCGCAACGACTCGGTATTTGTGCTCCAAGGCAACCGCAATCCCTTTATCGACTACCCCGAACTGGTGGAAAAGATTTGGGGAGACGACAACGTGGCCTTCGGAGAAAAACCGCAGGATACCACAAGTCTGGAAGAACGATTCTGGATGCAGTGCGATTTCAGGGTAAACGGACGCTATGTGGAAGTACACTACAAAGGCGGACGATTTGATTGGGCCGAACTCTTGAATGTATCGGGGCAACGTATTTGCCTTTCCACGGTAAGGCAAGATCATTTCGGATACACTTTACCGACCGCCGGGATCTATATTCTACGGCTCGGCTTAGGCAAACATACCTACAGCCGGAAAGTGGCGGTGCGATAAACGGTTTGCCAGCCTGCGATAGGATACGCAAACAGTGTGCAAAAAAAAAAGCCGTCTGCAAATGCAAACGGCTTTTTAGTAAAGTTGCTTTTTGAAGAGAATCCTATTACAGACGGATCAGACCGTTGGCTTCGGCATCAAGCAAGCAGGCCATAATGCCTTTCTTGCTGATATTCTTAATACCCTTGGCCGATACGCGCAAGGTAATCCACGCGTCTTCTTCAGGTACATAGAACTTCTTGGTCTGCAAATTGGGATAGAATTTGCGACGGGTCTTGATGTTGGAATGGGAAACGTTGTTTCCGCTGATCACTTTCTTTCCGGTTATTTCACAAACTTTCGACATGGCTGTAAATTTTTTATTTGCGCGGCGTAAACAGGGCCGCGCTGCGACCTACCGCCGAAAATGGAGTGCAAAGGTCGGTATTTTTTTTTTAACAAACAAGTCCCACCCAAAAGATTGTACATTTTTTTTGCTTTTGCGCTCGACTCTTCGTATCTTTAACCTTAGTTGAAGATACTTCGGTCTCGGCAAAATCAAACTCCGTTTGCTTTTGCGCTCGACTCTTCGTATCTTTAACC
>CAYTCD010000017.1:0-9741 GCA_964436335.1 uncultured Bacteroidaceae bacterium | reverse complement strand
CTCGGCAAAATCAAACTCCGTTTGCTTTTGCGCTCGACTCTTCGTATCTTTGAAAGTTAAACAAACAATCAAGACTTATGCCTACACGGGTTCTTTGGATAGATGACGAGATTGACTTGCTCAAGCCGCACGTCATGTTCCTGCAAGCGAAAGGATACGAAGTAATCACACTTAACAACGGCGTGGATGCCGTTGACACCATCAAAAACCAACCGGTCGATATTATCTTTCTTGATGAACAGATGCCGGGACTATCAGGATTGGAAACGCTCTCCCGTATCAAAACGCTTTTCCCCGCCATTCCAGTGGTGATGGTAACCAAAAGCGAAGAGGAACGCATCATGGACGAGGCCATCGGATCAAAAATTTCCGATTACCTGCTCAAACCCGTCAATCCCGGACAGATACTGCTGGCCATCAAGAAACAACTCGAATCCAAACGTCTGGAAAGCGAGCGTTCCACTTCCTCCTACCAACAGGAGTTCCGCGAAATCGGCATGAACCTTTCGCCCAACCTTTCCTACAAGGAATGGGAAAACATCTACAAAAAACTTGTATTCTGGGACATGGAACTCAGCAAGACCGACGATGAGGGCATGAAGGAAATTCTCCGCAACCAAAAGGATGAAGCCAACTTGCTGTTCTCCAAATTCGTGGAAAAGAACTATATCGACTTTCTCAAGAAAGGTTCGGAAAACGATTTCGATATGTCGCACACCGTACTTCGGAAGCGGCTTTTTCCTGTACTGAACGATGAATTCCCCGTTTTCTTTATTCTTATCGACAACCTCCGTTACGACCACTGGAAAGTGTTGCAACAGCATCTCCGTCCCTATCTGACCACGCTGAGCGAAGACACCTACATGAGCATCCTGCCTTCGGTTACACACTATGCCCGCAACAGTATGTTCGCCGGTCTATTGCCCTCCGAAATCGAAAAAAAATATCCCGATTACTGGATCAGCGAAGATTCGGTGCAATACAAGAACCAAAACGAAAAGATGCTGCTTGAGGAATACCTCAAACGTTTCGGCAAAGAGGTGAACTATACGTACAACAAAGTGCTCAACCAATCTTACGGCTTCAAGATTCTCGACTATCTGCCCAAGATGATGTCCACCCCTCTCAATGTAATCATCTACAACTTTATAGACATGCTCTCGCATGCCAGCACCGAAATCGAGTTGCTGCGCGAGATGGCCAACGATGACGACGCCTACCGCTCGCTGATCGGTTCCTGGATCGACCACTCTCCGCTTTTGGAACTTATCAAGAACCTTACCGGCAGAAAGGCCATTGTCATCATCACCAGCGACCACGGTTCAATCCGTATCTACAACCCCGTCCGCATCAAGGGAGACCGCGATACGAGCGTGAACCTGCGTTTTAAAATCGGACGCAATCTGGAATTCGACCCCAAGGAAGCATTCAGCGTGCGTAATCCGGGTGATATTTTCTTACCCAAGACAACGATTACCTCCTCATTTGTGTTCTGTCGGCAAAACGACTTTTTCGTGTACCCCAACAATTTCAACCAATACGTGAACTACTACCGCAACACCATTCAGCATGGCGGTATCTCGATGGAAGAATTGATGGTTCCTTACGCTGTACTTCAACCTAAGTAAGATGGAAGAACCCGTGTGTCAACTCACGGCGCCTACCCCCGAAGACCTGCCTCCGGAGGCCAAAAGCCTTTTGGAACATTTCCCTGAGGAACGTATCTTCGCTTTCTTTGCGCCCATGGGGGCGGGCAAGACCACCTTTATCCAGTCGCTCTGCGCTTTCATATGCGTGGAAGACCACGGGGTACGCCCCACTTTCGCCCGTGTCAACGAATACAGGGCCGGCCACGAACCAGTCTATCACTTCGATTTTTACCGGCTTAAAAACGCTGAGGAAGCCTTCGATATCGGCATCGACGAATATCTGGCAAGCGGTTGCTACTGCTTTTTGGAGTGGTCGGAAATCGTGGAGCCAATCTTGCCTGACCGCTATGTACGGGTATCTATCGAAGTAGATGACAAAGGTGTGCGCCAAATCTCGGCCCGCAAGACAGTGGCAGACCGCATGCATTCACTTGAAACCTTTACCGAAAAGCCCTGCTGATGGAAACCGTTCTCGACAGACAATGCGTCATCCATATAGGCGATGGCAGCCTGCTCTCCACCGATGAAATCCCGATACGCCGGCAGGGGAAATGCGTATTGCTCTGCGAACGCCATGCCGCTCCGCTGATACTGCCGCCGCTGTTTGAAAGATGTCCGCGTTTACACGAACTTCCTTTGTATTATCTCGATGCCTCTGAACCGGCAAAACAGATAGAAACCTTGTTGCCCCTTTGGAATGAATGGGCGAAAGACGGACTTGACCGCCACACAGCCGTGATACTCGTAGGGGGAGGCGTTCTCTGCGATATGGGAGGATTCGCCGCCTCGGTGTATAAACGGGGGATTCCCTTTTATTCTATCCCCACCACACTTCTGGCCATGGCCGATGCTTCCGTAGGCGGGAAAAATGCCGTGGATATGGGGGCGGTAAAGAATATTCTCGGAAACTTCCGTCGCCCAGAAGAGGTCTGGATTGATCCTGTTTTTTTGAAAACGCTCCCCTATCCGGAATTTTTGTCGGGGGTGGCGGAAATCCTGAAGATGCTGTTTATCGGCAACCCCGGACTGGATTTTGAAGAGATGGAAAAATGTTTCGACACCGAAACCTTTCCCTTGCCGTTCCTGCATTGGGCCATCGCCGAAAAAGCCCGCATTGTCGGCATTGATTTTCATGAAGAGAACATCCGTAAGACGCTCAACTTCGGACACACCTTCGGACATGCCTTCGAGGCGCTGGCCCTGAAGCAAAACCGCCCCATCACGCACGGACAGGCGGTTGCCTACGGCATAGTTTGTGAACTGTACCTCTCCTGCCTTCTGGCGGACTGCCCCGAACATCTGTTCGTACGAACCGCCCGAATGATAAACCGCCACTACGGCATTTTCCGCTATGGGGAAGAGGATATTCCTGAACTGATCGGCTATATGCGGAACGACAAGAAGAACCGGAACGGACAAATTTTTCCCATTTTGTTGCATGCGGCGGGAAACTGCCTGTACGACAAGCCTGTTGCGGACGAAATCATTGTAAACACCTTGTATGGATATCCGTTTGAAGCGGATTTAAGATAAAACGATTATGAACGACATCTGCATACGATTCAAAAACAAGACTCTGGCTGGCGAAGCGCCTTTGCCGAGTTCCAAAAGTATCAGCAACCGCTACCTGGTGCTGGAATTTTTGGCCGAGGAAGAATTTGAACTCAAAAACCTCTCCGATTCGGACGATACGCAACTGATGCGCAAGTTGCTTAGAAAAATAGACCGCCAGGATGAGGATCCCGACAATGAAACGGAACTGGATTGCCATAACGCGGGTGCGGTAATCCGTTTTCTTACCGCACAGCTGGCCTTCCGATCCGGCACATGGATACTGACCAGTTCCAACGAACGCATGAAAGTTCGTCCCATCGGGTCTTTGGTGGAGGCCCTCCGCTCTCTCGGCGTGGAAATCGAGTATATGGAAGAGGATGGCTATCCCCCCCTGCGGATAAAAGGCAAACCGGAAGTATTGGAAACCGCCGGCATGGTAAGCGTGGATGCGGGCCAAAGCAGCCAGTTTGTGTCGGCGCTGATGTTGGCCGCTCCGCTCTTTCCTCGCGGTCTGCATATCGAAATGCTGGGCGAAAACAAAGTGTCTTTGCCCTATATCCAGATGACGGCGCAATTGATGCGCTCCTGTGGCGCGGACGTAGTGTTCATAGACGGCAACAACATGTTCATCAACGGAACTTTGCACAGTCCGTCTTTCGCATTTGTAGAATCAGACTGGAGTTCGGCTTCGTATCTCTACGGATTGCTGGCGCTTTCGGACGGGGGCGAGATAGAACTCCCCCTGCTTTTTGAAGAAAGCGTACAGGGCGACCGTATCGTATGCGAATGGTTCGAAGATTTGGGCGTGACGACCGAGTTTCTGGAAGACCGCGTGATCTTGCGCAAACAAGCCGGCGTGGAAATAGACCGCAGCCCTAAGGAATACGATTTCCTCCATCATCCCGATCTGGCGCAGACCATGGCCGTCTGTTGCGCCGCCTTAGGTATCGAAGCGCATCTAACGGGCATCTTCGGTCTCAAATACAAGGAGACAGACCGCATCGTAGCCCTTTATAACGAACTGAAGCGAATCGGGGCAGAAGTGGAACTCACCGAAAGCGAAGACGACAACGAACTCCATATCCAGCCTTCCACACTGCATCCGCAAGACCAACTTATACACACCTACGGTGACCACCGCATGGCCCTCTCCTTTTCTCTGCTGGCCATGAAATACGGACAAATTCATTTAGAAGAAAAAGATATCGTAAACAAGTCTTTCCCCGGATTTTGGAAAGTGCTTGAAAAATTGGGTGCGAAACTCTAATCCACTTGACCATGAAACGCTTGCTGCCTATTTTTCTGTCTTTTTTACTTTTTTCCCCAGGTTTTTCCAAAAACGCAAAACCGAGCAAGGATACCATCAATTTTCTTGCATTCAACGATTTTCACGGTTCATTCCAAGCCGCCGGCAGCGTACCCGGTGCGGGACGGCTCACCGCCAGCCTGTTGGATTTGCGTGCCTCGCTACCTAATGTGATGGTGCTGGCCGGCGGAGATAACTACAGTGGCGGTTATTTTCCACGCATGACAGGAGGACTCCCGCAAAACACCGTATTCGACCGTTGCGGCGTGGAATATTCGGCCATCGGAAACCACGAATTTGACTGGGGTATCGAAGCGATGCAGGAACGCCTCCGTTGGGGCAACACCCGCTATATAGCCGCCAATATTTTTACCGATTCCCTCTCCGGACAGCGCCCCGAATGGGCCGTTCCCTACGTTATCGAACACCGCGCGCTCAAAAACGGGACGCAAGTACGCATCGCCCTTATCGGGCTCACCTCCTGCGAAACCAAAACGGCGGCATTGCCGTCTATCGTGGCTCATCTCGACTTTGCCAATCCCGTGGCGACAACCCGAAAAATCATGCAGTCGCTACAAGACAGCGCAGATCTATATATCCTGCTGACCCACATCGGCACAGCGATGCGGAACGATTCGGTTGTCTTTACCGATGAGGGCGTGGACGGACTAAGCCGTATCAAAGGTGTGGACGGGATTCTGAGTGGACACTCGCACAAAAGCGTATATGGATTGAAAGATGGCATTCCGGTAATACAGGCACAGAATTACGGACGCAAAATCGCCCGTTTGCAATATGAAGTGAGCCGCGACAAAAAAGGCCGTCTCTCACACCGTTTCCTCTCCGGTGAACTGATAGAGACCGGGCATTCCACCGATACAGAAATAGAGGCACTCGTGGAAAGTTTTCTCTCTAATCCCACCTATGGCTTTAGCCGTATCCTTACCCAAAACCTACAGGAACTTGACCCGTATAGCCAACTGGATTGGACAGGCCTGTTTAGATTGTGTGCGTTGTTCACCCAATCTTACGCTGACAGCTACCGCCACGGAACTAAGGCCGATTCCACCGAAATCATATTGGGCGTATGTAATGCAGGATCTATCCGCACCATACTGCCCCAGGGAGAGATCACACAATTGCAGGCCGGCAACATCGTTCCTTTCGGCGGCGTGCTCGAGGCGTTCCGTATCAACGGAAGCCGGTTGCGCGCGCTTTTCCAATATGGCATTGAATGCAAGGCCGGTTGGATGCAGTACCACAATATGGAGGTTACCATCGAAAACGGAAAAATCACCGATATGGTGTATGTGCGCAATGGCAAACGCACGCCTATCGAAGACAACACGCCCTGCACCATCATTACCGAACACTTCATGTCTTCGGGCGGTGATGGATATCCCACCGAATTGTTCGCACCCCTTGAAACGGAATTCTCAAAAATTCCTGCCGCACAACGCAACCCCACCGATGTCTTTATCCACTATCTGGAGTCCCAACCGCAAATCGACCTGAACGATATCGCCATGCCCACCATCATATGGAAATAATCGCAAAACGCGACAGAAACCAACTGAACAATGAATAAAAAAAGAGGAAGTTGTTACAACTTCCTCTTTTTTTGTCTTGTGGTCACGCTGGGATTCGAACCCAGGGCCCCATCCTTAAAAGGGATGTGCTCTACCGGCTGAGCTACGTGACCTCCGGAATATGGTGTGTCATGAAAGCGCTTTCCGATTTACCGACTTTTATATTCGGGTTTCATCGAAAAGGGTTGCAAAGATAGACCTTTTTCGTAAGAAAGCAAAATTTTTCTCGAAAAAGATTTCGAGCCTTCTGTTGCATTTCTGCTTGCCTCATATTTCCATATAAAATGAATAAAAATTTAGAAAATCATATTATACACTATTTATTAAATAATTTTTAATTTAATTAACAAATAAAACAAAATAAATTAATTATTAAACGATATGCATACTTTGAATTTGTTACAAAATCCTAATATTTCATAAATTTCCTTAAAACATACCTTATTACATTGTCATTAATAAAATTTCGTATATCTTTGAAGCGTACACGACAACAAAAAACAAACAAATTATCAACAGAGAAAAAAGCGATAAAACCGCACCCTTAGCGAAAGGAGGAGAAAAGAAAAACGAAAACACGCCCCCTTGTACGGAAAGAATCCGTCTAACCGGAAACCCATCCGGATCGAATCAACGCTCCGCATCCTTACTATGGAGAAGGAGCAAGTACTAACCCTTTTGATAATGTGTGTTGATCAAAACCGTCATTATGAAACAGAAAACGTGAATGCATGAAAAAAAAGCAACAAAAGAGACTTCCGAAACAAAAAACTCCGGAGCAATCAGAAAAGACCTACAGCGATAGTAAGACTTCCACGCTCAGCCTGACTGCCGACAAAAACCGTTTGTTTGAAGAAAACATAATGTGTTACTGCAAGCGGCTGTATGCCTATCTTTATTACCAATGCAGAGACGAAGACTTAAGTAAGGATATGATGCAGGAAACCCTGATAGAAGCGCACGCACAACTACACAAAGGTAACTTCGAGGAAAAAGGTTCCACTTGGTTCTGGTTGCAGAAAGTGGCCAAAAACCGGTTGATCGGCTATTACCGGACGCAATCCATCCACAACGCGCTGATGCAGGCGAATCAAAATCAGATCTGCGATAATCTGGGATGGACAAGACTACCCGCCACGGAAGATTATTCCGTAAACCGCGACAAAAACGGAAGCCTTCGGATTTTCGACACACTCGACCGGAGAAAAAGCCGCATCAGCCTTAATATCGAGGTATTGATGAAAAGCAACTTCAGGATCCTGCACATTTCAGAGGCCGACCGATGGTTGATAAAGCAACATCATCAACACCAACGAACCTTCAAGGAATTGAGCCTTATCCTGGAAAAACCGCTTTCAACGGTAATGAGCCGTTATTACACTGTGATGAAAAAACTCCAACGGAAACTAATGTCGATCGAATCGATGGTGGCTTTCGATAAAAAAATGAAGAGGAAAGATTTGTATATTCTGGAGAAGTCAATAGGGCGCAAATACAAAAAGAAATCCGAGAGAAGAAAGGATTGAAACAGGCTTCCGACAGTCAAGGGATGAGAGACCTCGTGTGCATGCCACATCCTCTCCCCTTGGCTGTTTTCAACTCCGTAACAATTTGTTGATAACTTATCCCCCTTACCCGACAAGAACCCGACAAAAGCCACTATCTTTACACTCCGGTATGCAAAAGCAAGAGAACATCCGGAAATCATTGATTTTACATCTTGTAAAGCATTTTCCCCTTTTTGGTTTCTTTTGGCGATTCCGTTTGGAGTCGCTTTTTTTTTAACCGATTAAAGCTTTTACACGATTATTGACCCTACAACAATAGCGCAATATGAAAAACAAAAACCTCATCTCGATTACCGACTTCTCCAAAGAAGAACAGTTGCATGTTCTAGACGTAGCCGAAGGTTTTGAACTGAATCCGCAACAACGCATTCTTGAGGACAAGGTGGTAGCCACCTTGTTTTTTGAACCCTCAACCCGAACCCGCCTCAGTTTTGAAAGTGCGGCAAACCGGCTCGGTGCCCGCATCATCGGTTTTTCCGATGCATCCAACAGCAGTGTAACCAAAGGAGAAACGCTCAAAGACACCATTCTGATGGTTAGCAACTATGCCGACCTCATCGTGATGCGGCATCCCAAAGAAGGAAGTTCGCGCTATGCTTCCCAAGTGGCGCATGTACCGGTCATCAACGCCGGTGATGGTGCAAACCAGCATCCCACCCAATGCTTGCTTGATCTCTATTCTATCCGCAAGACGCAAGGACGTCTGGATAATCTCAACATCGCTTTTGTAGGTGACCTCAAATACGGTCGCACCGTGCATTCACTTACCCAGGCACTTTGCAATTTCAACTGCACTTTCCATCTGGTTTCGCCAACCGAACTCAAACTGCCCAGTTATGTAAAGCAAACCATCAAAGACCGCAATCTGGAATACCACCAATACACAGAACTTACCGATGTGATTCCCTTTGCCGACATTATCTATATGACCCGTGTGCAACGCGAAAGGTTTGCCGACCTGATGGAATACGAAAGGGTCAAGAACGCCTATATCCTCAACCAATCGATGCTCAAGGGTTGCAAAGACACCATGAAGATTCTTCATCCTCTGCCCCGTGTTAACGAAATCGCCACCGATGTGGACGACACACCTTACGCGTATTATTTCCAACAGGCCAAGAACGGTGTTTTTGTACGACAGGCATTGATGGCGCTCATCTTAGGAGCCAAAGCCTAAAACAGAAAAATCCAATTATCATTCATCCTTTAATTTTTATATGTCATGGTCAAAACAGAGTTAATCGTTTCCGCACTTGAAAACGGAACCGTTATCGATCATATCGCCTCCAATGAGGTATTCAGGGTCCTTAAATTGCTTAATCTCGACAAGAGCGAAGACACCGTGTATATGGGATCCAACTTAGACAGCAAGAAATTCGGTAAAAAAGGCATCATCAAGGTTGCCAACCGTTTTTTTGAACCCGAAGAAATCAATAAGATCGCGCTGGTGAGCCCCAAAGCCACTATTATCGAGATACGCAATTTCGAGGTGGTACGCAAAACCAAGGTGGAACTTCCCGAAGAAGTCAAGGGGATCGTAAAATGTATGAATCCATACTGCATCACCAACCACGAAGTGATTGAAACCGCATTTACCGTAATACCCCATTCTGAATCGGTCAAACTCAAATGCCGCTTCTGTGAAAAGTTCACCACCAAAGAAAACATGACTTTCAAGTAGGCCTTGTATTTACAACAAAAAAGAAAGGCGGTTCAAAAGTAAAGTGAACCGCCTTTCTTTTTACCAAGAGCTCTTTTTATTCAGATTTCTTCTCTTTTGTCTTCTTGGTTTTATCTGTTGTTTTTGTTTGTTTCTCCGTTGTTTTCGCCTTAGACCGCGCCGTTGTGGTCCGCTTCTTTTTCGGGCTCGCCTGTTCCGCCTGTTTCAAATCTTCAAGGCTATCCGGATTTTCTGTTTTTTCATTCCCTTGCGGAAGTTCCAGAACCTCTTCCGGCTGTGCTTGTGGCGGCATCCACTCCGGAGCGGGTTCAGCCGCAAACACTTCGAGCTGTTCCTAGGTTTCGATAAAATCAAGACTTGACGTAATTGTACACAGAATCTCCTTTGAAACGGA
>CAYTCD010000016.1:0-25980 GCA_964436335.1 uncultured Bacteroidaceae bacterium | reverse complement strand
TTCAAATTTCCCAGAGGGGAGACGTTCCACATCCATGTCGGTCTTGATCTCGCTGAGATCATTGGCCGGAACAATCGGCGGATTGATGGCCGGCATATCCGCCATCTTGGGAATGCGGAACAACTGCGAGCCGTTGCCTAAGGAACCGTCTGAAAGGAGGATACAGGGCGTCATGTGTTCCATGGCCAATTTAGCCGCTTCGTAAGCGAAATTGAAGCAGTTGGCCGGGGTCGAAGAGGCGATGACGATAAGCGGGGCTTCGCCGTTGCGTCCAAACAAGGCCTGGTAGAGGTCTGATTGTTCGGATTTGGTGGGCAGACCGGTGGAAGGACCGCCGCGTTGCACATCTACCACCACGATGGGAAGTTCGGTGATGACTGCCAGGCCGAGGGCTTCGCTCATAAGCGAAAGACCGGGGCCGGAAGTGGAGGTACAGGCCAATGAACCGGCAAAACTGGCACCGATGGTGGAACAGATACCTGCAATTTCGTCTTCGGCCTGAAACGCTTTGGCGCCGAGGTCACGACGTTTGGTAATCTCAATCAGGATATCGGTGGCCGGCGTGATGGGATAAGACCCAAGGAACAAGGGACGGCCCGATTTCTCGGAAGCGGCGAGCAATCCCCAGGCTGTGGCTACGTTACCGGTGATATTACGGTAGCGGCCTTTTTCCATCGAGGCCGAACCGATATGAATCGTGGATTCTACGATTTCGGCGGCTTCGGCATAGTGATGACCGGCTTCCAGCACTTTCTTGTTGATGGCGATCATCTGCGGCTTCTTGGCGAATTTTGTTTCGAAGAAGTGATAGGTGGAATCCATGCTACGGTCGAAGATGAAATAAATCATCCCCAAGGCGAACATGTTGCGGGTCTTGTCGATGGTTTTGTTGTCCAAGCCGTCGTTTTCGAGCGTTCTCCGCGACATGCTGGTGATAGGCGCGGGAACGAGGTTGTAGGACGACAGGCTACCGTCGGTGAGCGGATTGGTATCGTAATTGGCTTTGAGCAACGCTTCGTCGGTAAAGGTGTCGGCATCTACGATAACCGTGGCGCCTTTTTTCGCCCATTTCAGGTTTGCTTTGAGCGAAGCGGGGTTCATAGCGACCAAAACATCGCATAGGTCGCCTGAAGTACGGATTTTGGTAGCACCTACATGAACCTGAAAACCGGATACGCCGGCTACCGTGTTGTGGGGGGCTCTGATTTCAGCCGGATAATCGGGAAAAGTGGACAAGTCGTTGCCCGCCAGAGCGGCTGCGTTGGAGAAAAGGGTGCCGATCAACTGCATGCCGTCGCCCGAATCTCCCGCAAACTTGACAACCACAGTCTGTTTGTCCACATGAGGGATTTTTTTAGCCATATCGTGTTTTTCTTTTATTCGGTTTGATCTGTGTATCCTTGCGTACACGGGCGCAAAGATAGCCAAATTTTCGTATAAAATTCCGGACAAAAAACAAACGGGAAACCTCGTTTGCACGCTTTGGCGGTTCTACATGGTCTAGGTGTCTTTAAACAATAAATATTTTCTCTCCCAAGCGGGGCTTTCGGTTGTCTCTGCTCTCGACTTTTTGTATCTTTTGCTTCGCAGAAGATACGGCGTCTCGGCAAAGCCGACGTTTTTCCCGCCTCGGCATAGTCCAAGTAAACTTGTCCTCTGCGCTCGGCTTAAGCAAAACGTTGTCTCTGCTCTCGACTTTTTGTATCTTTGCACCTATTTTATCTTACTAAAAAAGAATAGTCGAATGAATGGTTCTGTCCGGCGCATGACGGTTCTCGCTGTCGCCTTTTTTGCTCTGCTTTTGGTGTCTGTTCGGGCACAGGATGTGGACGTATTTGATTACGAGATATGCGAAGGTTTGACGATCCAGCCAAGCAGTCTGTACCGGGTGTACGAGGGATACGAATTGGTATCCGTAATGGATCCGGGCAATAGGGATATCAAAGCCGAAGCACGTATCACGCCGCCGTTGGGTACGAATAAGTACACTGTCAATTGCAAAAACACGCAAACAGGCACCACGGTTTCAAAGCAGGCAACGGTGATTGTGTGGGGCAGGCCGGTATTTGTTGTAGAGACAAGCCATCCGGAGATACTTTCGGGAGGTGTGGTATGCGAGGGAACAGAACTTGTGTTCCGGGTAAAGAGCAAAACGGAACCGGTCAGTTGGACGATTTCCGGTAGGTCGGAGGCTGAACAGACGGACAATTTCAAATACACGGTAACGGAAAGTTGTCGAATCAACGCGCAATCCTATAATCGGGCATGCGGAGCCGTAGAGCAGTCTTTTGTTGTTACGGTGGCCGACAAACCCGATTTGTCTTCTGTCCGTCCGATTCTCGATACGGTAATCAGCGGGGGCGGGGCTACGGGATGCAGTTTGCGGCCCGATGTGCGGCAGGTGCTCAAAGGCGCTACCGGTGGAGCGGTGGTGGACTATACCGCTTCCACGCTGTCTTGGCAAGACGATCCGGGCGCGGATGTAGAGAAGACGGTTCAATCAGGGGTTAACCGTTGGGGCGTGCGCCTTCATGCAGTTATGAAAATAAACGGAAATAAGTGCGCGGATGTTTCGGGTACCAAAACCTATGATACGAATTTCATTGTCAGATACGATGGCATATCGATCACGCCTACCGTAAACCCTAATCCCGTGTCATTGAAACCTTGTGCGGTTACGCGTGTAACTGTTATATCTCAAAAAAACAGTACATTGTCGGCACTTACGCTTACTGCCGATGATTCCGATTTGGCCGGAACCGGGGCGCCCAAAGAAAAAGTCCCCGATCCGAACCGGGATATCCGGGCCTGGGATCTTACGTGGCAGAACTATACGGGTCGGAGAAAAACGCCTGTTCTGCAAATAAAGGGTGATTATACGCAAACCTGCCCTCTCAGTAAAAAACAACCGACCCTAACCCTTCCATTCTCTACATCGGTTGAAACCTGCATAGATACGTCTTATCTTACCTATACCTACGAATATTGCCCCGATGAATTGGCTAATCTCGAGGTAATCGGAGATTTGAAAATCATCAAGGACGCGAGTGTGGAATTTGTAGCACCCAGCGGAATAAGCGGGCGAATGCAGAAAGTGGAACCGCCCAGCCCCAACAGTCTCCTTTCCTATAAGACCAAAGTGGCTGTTTCGGAATCTTCCGCCTCGGATTATACCCCGCTTACCCTCCGGACCAGCTATAGGGTGGAAACGGGATCCTGCGCTTTTCCGGTAAGGGAAACCAAAGTGGTAAGATTGGAGCAGAAGAACTGTAAGATGGGGTTTGAGGTGAATACGGCCGAAGGATGTATCGGAAATAAGAATGAACAATATTATATCCTTTCGAATAAGCCGGATAATTTTATTCCCGACTCGGTTGTCTTTGCTCCGAACGCTACTTTTGCCCTTGCACCCGGTTCATGGAATGCCGATTTCAGCAGGTTCTCTTTCCAAGCTTATTATCCGGGAGCGGACAAGAAAGAAAGGGAGGAGGGAAATATCTCGGCCACCTTGTATTACCATACCGGTGCCGGTGCACCGGTAATCAGTAAAACCACAGAAGGCATACTCAAGGTAAAGACCTGTCCGCCGGAAGTGCGTAGTGTAACTAAACTTACCACGCCTGTATGTCCGGGGACCTCGGTTTTTTCCCAACTTCAATTTAATAATTCATCACTCGACACGACCCGTTCACGAGTGGATTTTATCGTGGATGCCACACCCTATATAAATCGGTCAAAATGGAACATTACGTCGTCGGCCCGGTATTTCGATATAGAAAACTATCCGTTGGTAAACCTGAATTACCGTATTGCCGTTACCTATAATCAAGGCGATTCCATTTACAGGATAGACTCGTTGCCCTTGGTGAAGTGGAATACGGCGAACCCACCCGCCATAACCTCTTCCATACCCTCCTTTATAGAAATGTCATCTTCCTGCAGTTTGATAAAAGAAAACGATGGTGCAAGATGTTGTGAGGAAGATGTGGTGGAGGTGGCTATCCGATGCGGCAATACGTATGAGATGTTACAGCGGATAGAGTGGGATCTGGCTCCGGGATACGCACTGCCTGAATTGATCAGCGAGGATACGGATCCGAATATAAAGGGCGGAAAGATTCTGCGCTACAAGGTTAAGGCCCGTTTGCAGGGAATTTATCCATTCCGTGCCTATGCCCGCTTGAAAAACCGTTATAATCAGGAGATAGGAGACTTTATGCGGCAAGATACCCTGCGGCTTGAAGTAAGGGAAGAGCCGCATGTATGGATTCAGGATACGCTATATGCCTGCAAGGGTTCCACCATAGATATGAGCGATTATATCGATTGGGATGCTGTCGCTTCCGTGCTGACACCTTCTTCGTTGATTTACAATGTAACAAAAGACGATGATTTATATCCGGCGCGGGCGCAGATGTCGTATAGTTGTGCTTCGGGAATGAATCCCCTTATGGAAAACATCCGTATTATCGCCGAATCTCCCGTTTACCTGGATCCGAAGCGGGATACCTCGGTCTGCCCGAACTCCGCTGTAAGGTTTGCGGTGTCAACCAACGGACGTGTGAGCTGGTTCCGGCGTGTGCTGTTCTCAGGAGGCGGATATTCGGATCAAGACACCCTTTGCCTTAACGAACCGTTTTATTCAGATAAAGCCAAGCCCATTGATCAAGTAGATAAGGACACGGTGCTTTACACCGTTATTTCGCAAAGCGTCTGCCCCGGATCTAAAATGCAGATAGCCTTCCGTGCCACGCCGCATAAGTTGCCTACTTTGCAGATTGCGGATAACTCGGTATGCGGTTCGGAACCGGTACGTCTGGAAGTGAACTATGATAAAACCGCGATAGACTCCGTTAATGATGTGGCATGGTGGGTGAACGGACAGCGTCCGTCTTCCGCTTTGATTGATGTGCGGCCGGGGAGCAGCATAAATGTGGAATGTTCCGTAAGGGATAAAAATACAGGCTGTGAAAACCGGGATGCAATCGTTTTGTATGCATGGACACTGCCGGAGGTGCGCATTACGCCCAAGACAACGGGCAATACCCTTTGTGTAAGGAAAAATGAACAACATACCTTTAATGTTTCCGGCGCCGACAGTTATACGTGGTCAATACAGGGAACCCCCTCGAGGTCAGGAAGTTCCTTTAGCTGGCAGGGCGATCAGGATGCGGTTCTTTATGTGATGGGGGTGGAATCCGTTCACCAATGTTCGGCCATGGATTCGGTAAAGATCACCCTCTATGCCTCCCATCCGCAGACGGGCGATACCATTGCCTGTTATGGCGATACCTTGCAGTATTCCGTGAATCTTGAAGCGGGAGTGGGCTATCAATGGTTCTTGCCGGATGGAAAGCCGCTCGACTGCCAGTGTTCCTATATACAGTTCGCTCCGTATGAACCTGCCGATACCGGTATTTATACCTTGCGGTTCACGAGGGGAGAATGTTCGGACGATATGAAGGTTAAATTCTCGATGTATGCTGTGCCGGAATTGGGCTTTGTTCAGGACGGATTGTTTTGCGAGGGGGAAAGTTTGCTTCTGGATGCCGTTACGGATTTGAATCAGACGGAAATAAACCGAAGTGTCTTTTCGTGGTACGATGAACAGGGTAATGAACTTCTGTCAGGACAGGGACGCACTTCGTTAGAAGGCGCGGTCTTGTCAACGGCCGATAGCGGAGCTGTAATTGTGTTGCAGTTGCGGGTGAACACTTGTACGTACCGTAACGCTCTTTCAATAAAGGTGGATGCCCATACGCATCCGGCTTTTGATTTGGCCGATTTTTATTGTGAAGGGGATCAGCTTGAGCTTAAGGCCGAAGATCAAGGCACAGGTGCGATCTATCGTTGGTACATGGGATCGGGGATATTGCCCGAAAGCACCTCTCCCGTTTCCGTGGTGCCGGCTTTGCAGATGGCCGACAATGCGGATATATCTTTGGTGATTATGCGGGGGGCTTGTTCGGATACCTTGACCAAACGTCTGGAAGTCCGTTCCCTGCCTATTCCTGATATCTATGTGGAAGGTGGATTGATGGAGGCCGGTAATATGTATTTCTGTGAAGGCATGCCTGTTTCCTTACGTTCACGGGGGCTTATGGCCAGCGATACGATGGCCTGGTACTTTGGCAATACCTTGTTGCCGGGATCCGAAAGCGGTTCCTACCGTATAGAGTCGGATTCTTTGACCGATGCGGGCCGATATGCTTTTGTGGTGAAACGCAACGGTTGCAATGGTGACAGCAGTGTGAATGTGGATGTGCGTGTGATGCCGCAAATCGTCCTCGCGGATACTTTCCTTTGTTCGGGATATCCCTTGGTGTTGGACGCCTCCGATTCCCGTTACCCTGGCGCCTTGTTTGCATGGGCGGAATTGGGGGTTGATTCGGCAAGGGCTACGGTTACCGTCGGGGGTAACTATCGGCTGAGACTCAACTACAGGGGATGCCAGACCGAAAAGGTGATAGCGGTTGATGAGCGGCCTTCGCCACATATCGGCTTCCCCTCCGATACGGCTATGTGCCAGAGAGACTCCGTTTTGTTGGAAGGCCCCGAAGGCATGGCGGTTTATCGTTGGCAGGACGGTCATGCCGGAGCCTCCTATCTGGTAAAGGAAGAAGGTCCGTATTCACTTTTTGTGGAAAATGGCGGTTGTACGGACTTTGCCGAGATATATGTGAAAGAAGAATTTTGTTCCAATCTCTATCTGCCCACGGCCTTTACGCCCGATGGAGACGGTATCAATGATGAGTTCGGTCCGCTGACCACTGCCGAGCCCGATCAACTTGTATATTGGTTCCGTATTTTCGATAAAAACGGGGAAGTGGTATTTTCGAGCGACAAGCTGCACGAGAAATGGGACGGTACATTCAAGGGAAAACCTTGTCCGCCGGGCATCTATCTGTACCGTTGTGTGGCCAAGGTAAGAGACGGCAGCCGTGATTTGTCAACAAGCGGTAGGGTGACACTTATCCGGTAGGGTTGCCTAGGGCATAAAAAAAGCGGCACATTTGTGCCGCTTTTTTTATTGGATAATCGGTTTTGCCTTAGGCAAGTGCGATAGCTTCGTTGGGGCAAACGCCGGCGCAAGTGCCGCATTCGGTGCATTTGTCCGGATCGATGGAATAGATGTCACCGGCACTGATAGCTTCCATGGGGCATTCATCGATGCACGAGCCGCAAGCTACGCAACTGTCAGAAATTTTGTAAGCCATTTTATTCGAGTTTTTAGGGTTTGTAGCCGCAAAAGTATAAAAACTAAATGAGCCTGCCAATATCTTTTGTGTACTTTATACACATGGGTAGGTTGAAAAGAAGCCGTTTGTTTGTCGGAGCGGACGTGGCTTATCTTCTAAATTTGCAAACAATATTATGAAGATAGCACTCTTTGCCGCCGATTACGAGATTTTGCGCTATGCGCGGGGATTCGCTCCTTTGCAGGAAGACGAATGGGTAGGCAGTTTCCTTACTTCGGGAAAATCCGATGCGTTTTCGGAAGCCGAGCGGGCGGTTTTACCAGCTTTCTATTCTTCGGCCGACCGATTGGCGGATATGGCCGATTTATTGGTGGTGGGCGGTGTTCCTTCGTGCCGGTTTTATTACGTGTCGCGTTTTTTGCGGAAAGGAAAGGCCGTATGGTCGGATTGGCCGGTAAGTACGCTGTATGCTGAAACCTGCAAACTGGCCTCTTTGGCCGAAGAGGCCAAGGTATGCAATCAGGTTGCGCATGACGGGCGGCGGCATCCGCTTTGGGAGGCTGCCCGTCCGTATTGGAAAAATGCCCGTTTGATACGTACCGATATTTGCCGTCCTTTTGATTGTACGGGTGATTTTTGTTTTGAAGATATGCTTCACCCTTATATAGACAGGGTGCTTTCGGTAACGGATGAACCGCTCAAAAGGGTTCGTTCCCGTAAGGTGAAAACGGGCGGGAGAGGAAATTTCTCGGTGTGGCTCGAAATAGAGTTCAATTCGGGGCTTTTGGCTGAATTCTGGATAGATAATGTTTCGGCATCGGTATCGGAAAAGATGCGTTGCATCGGGCCGGAAGCGGTGGTGGATTTGGATTTCCTCACCTTTGAACTTAGGGCGGAGGAAGCGGATAAGGCAGAGGAAAAAAGGCTTTCTTTAGCACAGGAAACCGCGCGTTTTGCCGAAGGCTTTCTTTCCGAAGACTTGCGGGAATTTGCCGCTGCATGCCGCGATGGACATCAACAAGGACCCGATTTCTCACACAGCGGTAAGTTGCAGGATGTGCTGGCACAGATAAACCGTTCTTTGCGATATTATGAATAGCAATACGATAGGAATATGGGGAACGGCTGCGGGTGTGGCGGAATTTCTTTCTGTGCAGAAGGCTTTGCATGGAGAGAAAAAAGTACGGTATGCGGAATCGTGGCAAGAACTGACGCCTGAAGAAAATACGGGAGAGGATTCCAACTGTTTCGGACGCATCTATGCTTTCCCGGCAAAGGCGGAATATGCTTCCTTGCCTTGTTTCTTTGAAAGCCTGTCGTCTTGGCCCCGTTACGAGGTTTATGTGTGTGCAGACTGCGGTTTGCCTTTGCCCGCCGACCAAAAGGCGGAAATAGAGGGAACCGTTTTTTTTCGTTTTTCATTTTGCAGGATGAACCTTGTGCAACGTATGCTCAAGCGTTTCTTTGATTTGGTCTGTGGCGGGGTAGGCTTATTGGTGCTTTCTCCGGTTCTGCTGTTGTGCGCCGTTTTGGTGAAGATGGGTTCGAAGGGCCCTGTTTTTTATAGTCAGGAAAGAATAGGAAAGGGCGGCAAGCCTTTTCGGATCTATAAATTCCGTTCCATGCGCACGGATGCCGAAGCGGAGGGGCCTTGCCTGTCCAGTTCGGGAGATCCGCGCATCACCGCGTGGGGAAATATCATGCGTCGTTACCGCTTGGATGAAATCCCCCAGTTATGGAACGCCGTGAAAGGCGATATGGCGGTGGTGGGCTATCGGCCCGAACGTGCCTATTTTATAGAAAGGATTGTGGAAAAAGCACCGTATTACACCTTGCTGTACGCGCTTAAACCCGGTATCACATCTTCGGGCATCACCACCTTCGGTTATGCGGAGAATGTGCCGCAGATGATAGTGCGGCTCTCTTGCGATATGGCCTATATGGAAAGGCTGTCGTTGAAAGAAGACTTGCGGATATTGGGCCGGACATGCCGGGTTATTGTGTATGGGGTTGGGAAATAAAAGAAAATGCAACAAGATACATTCAGACATAAGGGAATGCGCCAACGCCTGATAACGGAATTGCGCGAGAAGGGCGTGGCCGATGAAGCCGTTTTGGGAGCTATCGGGAGTATTCCCCGCCATTGTTTTCTCGATTCGGTTTTCGATACCCGCGCCTATCAGGATGTGGCTTTCCCCATTGGAGAAGGACAAACCATTTCCCGTCCGCTTACCGTGGCGCAACAAAGCATGCTGATAGAGATTTTTCAGGGCGCGAAAGTGTTGGAAGTGGGAACGGGATCCGGCTATCAGGCTTTGGTATTGGACCGGTTGGGAGCGGAAGTATATTCGATAGAACGCCAGCGTAACCTATATATGAAAACCAAGTCGCTTTTGGCCGATTTCAACAGCGGGGTGCATTGTTTTTACGGTGATGGGTATCAGGGTTTGCCTCAATATGCACCTTTTGACCGCATATTGGTAACCTGCGGGGCGGCGGTATTTCCCACCGATCTCTTTGCCCAGCTGAAGATAGGGGGCATCATGGTGATTCCGCTCGGTTCACCTACCCAGGTGATGACCAAAGTGGTTCGTAAGACCGAAACCGAAATGGAGGTGACTGAACATGGCGATTTCAGTTTTGTTCCCATGTTGAGCAGAAAATCGAACTGATGCCCTTGTCTTTGGTTTATATGCCGCAGGTGGCGGGATCCACCCAGGAAGAGGCCAGGAAACTGCCTTTGACGGGTGATGATAGCCGGATAAGGGTAATCTATACTTTTTTTCAGCAAGCGGGAATAGGGCAGGCAGGTAAAAAGTGGTTCGGGGATAGAAATAAGAATATCGCGGCGACTTTTGTTTTGGAACCTTGTTTTTTACCAGCCGATTATCTTTTTCTGATAAACATGACCCTCTCTTTGGGGGTTTTGGATTATGTGCAGAAAAAGCACGCGGACTTTTCCCTCAACTGGCCCAATGATATATATTGGCACGAAAAGAAAACCGGAGGATTGCTTTTATCGTCGCAGGTAGGGGAAAACAATCTCTTGCGGAGTTTGTATTTCGGTGTGGGACTGAATATTAATCAAGACGTGTTTCCTTTAACGATTCCGAATCCGGTGTCTTTGCGGCAGATAGACGGGAAGACGCGTGATCTGCCGCAAGAGGTGCGTGTTTTGGCAGAATGTGTACAAAAGAGATACACGGCTTTGCGGCAGGCGTGGAGAACGCAAGATCCGGAGGAGGTCTTTGCCCGCTGGAAATCCGTTTATCTTGCCGCGCTTCTGTATGTACGGCAATGGCGGGCCTTTGAATGGAAAGGGCAAGGATTGGAGGCGAGAATAGAAAATGTGGACCAATATGGCAGGTTGGTGTTGGAAACCCGTTCAGGCGCGCATATTGTGGCCGATATCAAAGAAGTTGGATATCGGTTTGGTGAATAAAGCAGGTTTCGGGCAGTTTTAAGGGCTTTGTCTCGGCATTGTTTTCAAAAATACCGAACAAGGCACTGCCGCTACCGCTTAAGGCCGCATAGCGTGCACCTGCTTCATAGAGGGATTGCTTGATTTCGTACAAACGGGGAAATTGAGGAAAGAGCGTTTTTTCAAAGTCGTTTTCGATAAGGTCTTTCCACTGTGAGATATCCTGCCGCAATCCATCTTCCAAAGGAAAAGGAACTTCTTTCGGAAGGGCATTTCGATAGGCTTCGGCTGTGGAGATTCCCCAAGACGGCACTACCACTATCAATTTGAATTTTTGGGGCTTTGTATTGGAAGAGAGCGGATGCAGTATATCGCCTTTTCCGTAGCCGATGCAGGGGGCGTCTTGCGTAAAGAAAGCGCAATCTGCACCCAATTCGGCGGCCATTGCATGGATCTCTGCGGAAGGAATTCCTAATTGAAATGTTTTGTTGAGCCCCGTCAGCGTATAGGCGGCATCGGCCGAACCGCCGCCCAGGCCCGACTGCATCGGTATCTTTTTGAAAAGATGGATGCGGCAGGGCGGGCGTTTCCCATTTGTTCTACGGTCTATGAGTGTGCGGGCCTTGAGGATGAGGTTGTCGTTTTCCGCACCGGGAATGGCCAAACCTTCGCAAACGAAACTATCGTGCGTATCAGGTGTGATTTCAAGGATATCGCAAAGGGAAGGAACCTTGAAATAAGACAGTTCCACATCGTGAAAACCGTCGGACCGCTTGCGCAGGATCCGAAGCCCGATATTGATTTTGGCCGGCGGGAAAAACAACATGGCCTAACTGTTCATCGAAGCCAGAAATTCTTCGTTATCGGAGGTCTGCGGCAAGCGGGTATTGAGGAATTCCATGGTTTCCACAGGGGTCATGTCAGAGAAATGGTTTCGCAGAATCCAAATTTTCTGACGGATTTCCTTGTCTTGCAGCAAATCGTCGCGACGGGTGCTGGAGGCCACGATATCGATGGCGGGGAAGATGCGGCGGTTGGAAATCTTGCGGTCAAGCTGGATTTCCATATTGCCTGTACCCTTGAATTCTTCAAAGATCACTTCGTCCATCTTGGAGTTGGTTTCGGTAAGGGCGGTGGCGATGATGGTGAGCGAACCGCCGTTCTCAATCTTACGTGCCGCACCGAAAAAGCGTTTGGGTTTTTGCAGGGCATTGGCTTCCACACCACCCGAAAGCACCTTGCCCGAAGCGGGACTTACGGTGTTGTAGGCACGCGCCAGGCGGGTGATGGAGTCGAGCACGATAAGTACGTCGTGTTTGCATTCCACCAATCGTTTGGCTTTTTCGAGCACGATGTTGGCAATCTTTACATGGCGTTCGGCCGGTTCGTCAAAGGTAGAGGCGATAACCTCGGCCTTTACGCTACGTTGCATATCGGTAACTTCTTCGGGACGTTCATCGATGAGAAGCACGATGATATACACTTCGGGGTGATTATGGGAAATGGCGTTGGCCAGTTGTTTGAGCAATACCGTCTTACCGGTTTTGGGCGGTGCCACGATAAGTCCGCGTTGCCCCTTTCCGATAGGCGTGAACATATCCATGAGCCGCATCGAAATGGAGTTTTCGGGCGCGTCGGTAAGTTTGAACTTCTGATTGGGGAAAAGGGGGGTAAGATAGTCGAAAGGAACACGATCCCGGATTTCTTCGGGCGTCCAGCCGTTTACCGAAAGCACTTTTCCCAACGGAAAATATTTTTCACCTTCCCGAGGCGGGCGTACGGTACATTCCACCGTATCGCCGGTCTTGAGACCGAGAAAGCGGATCTGTTGCGGAGAAACATAAACGTCATCGGGTGAACTGAGATAGTTGTAATCGGAGGAACGCAAGAAACCGAAACCGTCGGGCATGGTTTCCAACACGCCTTCGTAGGTAACGAAATTTTCAAAATTATAGGCGTCCGATTGTGTCCGCTTGATTCCCGATACCGAACCTTTTTCGGTTTGCAGGGCGCGGGAAATCTGGTCGTCATCGATGCGGTTGAGTCTCTCGTTTTCGTTTTCTTTCTGTGTAAAGGCGTTTTCCTCCGGCAATATTTCGCGGGAAAGGTTATTGGAAACACCTTGTTCTGCATTGCGGTAACGATAGTCGTTTTCTTCAAATTCTTCGGAAGACCGTTCTGGATAGTCTTCGTATCCGTTTTCCTGTTTGTTCTTAAGTACAGGCGGTTGAATGGCCCGGTTACGGTCGTAATAACTGTTGCGTTCGGCCGTGTTGCGGTTGGGATAGCGGCTGTTGAATTTCCGGATAGGTCCGCTTACGGGCGGCAATACCATTTGGGGTACGGGAGATTCCATGGCCGGCATTGTATTTTCAACGGGAGCGTTTTGTTCAAGCGCGGCTGCCGGTTGATCTTCTTCCCGTATTTTTTTGGGACGACCGCGTTTGCGGGGTACAGGCAGACCGTCGGGGCCGATAACCGGAGCGGGTTTGGGCGTTGCCGGCGCATCGGGATTCCGTTTGGGACGGCCTCGTTTACGCTTGACGGGTTCTTCCACCGCCGGTTCTTCCGCAACCGGTGTTTGGGCTTCCACACGCGGATTTTCGGCCTTTTGCGATACCCTTTGAATCGCTTGTGCGTCTAGGATTTTATAAATCAAATCCTGTCTTGAGAGTTTGTCTGCATGGCGAATGGAAAATTCTTCGGCTTTCTGACGCAATGAGGCGTCGTCCATAGCGTTGAGATCAAGAATGTTCAGCATAGAATAAGGATAATCAAAAGTTTAGTTAGCCTCGGGGCAGGGCTGAAATAAAAACCCCATAAATGTAAAATAAAAGAAAAAGGTTTTACCTTTCGTGAAGTCGGGAACAAAGATAGCAAAATATCCGGAACATGCCAAGTCGCCTTGATTAGAGTGCGAGCACTTTGGCCACCGCCAACATATCGGGATTGATTTGCTGGTGGTGTTTGGTGGCTTTTTCAAATGGAATGCGCACGATTTTTCCGTTTACCGAACCGATCATCACACAATCGGCTCCTGCCAGCAAGGCCTTTACGCTTTCGTAACCCAGACGGGAAGCCAACACACGGTCGGCGCAGGAAGGAGTGCCGCCACGTTGGATATGGCCCAGAATCGTAACGCGGGTTTCGTAATCGGGAAGCCGTTCCTTTACCAATGCGGCCACTTTCGAGGCTCCGCCCATTTCTTCGCCTTCCGCCACGATGATGATGCCCCAGGTTTTCTGTTTGCGTTGGTCATAGCGGAGTTTGGCAATCAAGTTGTCGATATCGGTCTGGGTTTCAGGAATCAGGATGTCTTCGCAACCGGTGGCGATACCACTGTTGAGCGCGATAAAACCGGCGTCACGACCCATCACTTCCACAAAAAACAGCATGCCGTGCGAACCGGCCGTATCCCGGATCTTATCCACGGCATCCACCACGGTGTTGATGGCGGTGTCGTAGCCAATGGTGAAATCTGTGCCGTAAAGGTCGTTGTCTATGGTACCCGGCAACCCTACGATGGGAATGTCGGGATGCCGCTTATGAAGGGCCAGCGCCCCGCGGAACGTACCGTCGCCGCCAATCACCACGAGTGCGTCGATACCTTCGTCCACTATATTCTGATAGGCGGTGTCCAAGCCTTCTTCGGTTTTGAACTCGGGGCAACGCGAGGTTTTGAGAATGGTACCGCCTCGGTGGATGATATCGGCTACCGAATAACCGAACATGGGCGAAAATTCTTTGTTGATAAGCCCTTTGTATCCATGGCTGATACCAACGGCCAGTAACTTTTCGGACATGGCCGTACGCACAACCGCGCGGATAGCCGCGTTCATGCCCGGCGCATCACCACCTGAGGTAAGTACGCCGATTTTTCGGATAGGACTGGAGGAGGGAACGGAAGGCGTTGCGGAGGGGACCGTGTTGCGATTCATAGAGGTGATTTTTCCGTCGGTTATTTTTTTGTTTTCTTGGCTGTAGCCGTTTTTGTTTTAGCTGTAGAGGCTTTTTTCTTGGGAGTGGCGGACGTTTCCGTTTTGGTGCGCTTGGCGATGGCGGTGGCTTTGCGGGCGGAACGTGCGCTGGGCTTTTCCTCGGCGATAATCCGCCGGCAGTCTTCCAGGGTAAGCAAGGAGGCATCCGTGCCTTTCTCTATCTTGTAGTTCTTGTTGTCAAAGCTGATGTAGGGACCGTAACGGCCGTTGAGCACCTGCAAGGTAGGTTCTTCGGCAAAGGTGCGGATCACCTTCTGTCTTTCGGCTTCGGCCTTGTTGTTGATGAGTTCCACCGCCCTTTCCACCGAAATGCTCACGGGGTCGTCGGTCTTGGGAATCGAAACGAACTTGCCGTCAAAGCGCAGGTAAGGGCCGAAACGCCCCACGGCGGCGGTGATTTCCTTGCCCTGATACTGCCCCACCACGCGCGGCAGCTTGAACATTTCCAAAGCCTGTTCCAAGGTGACCTCATCCATCGAGATGCCTTTCTTCAGGCCGGCAAACGCAGGCTTTTCCTCGCTCTTGGTATCTCCCTTCTGCACCACCGGACCGAAACGGCCCAGCTTGACATAAATCGGCTGGCCGCTCACGGGGTCTTTGCCCAACAGCCTTTCGCCGCTCACCTTTTCGGAGTTCTGCGCGGTGGATTCCACCTGCTTGTGGAAAGGCGCGTAGAATCCGGCAATCATCTTGTTCCACTTCATCTGCCCCTGGGCAATCTCGTCGAACTGCTTTTCCACATCGGCGGTAAAGCCGTAATCCACGATGTCGGCAAAATATTTAATCAGGAACTGGTTCACCAAAACGCCCGTATCGGTGGGGAACAGCTTGGCCTTCTCAGCCCCCGTGTTTTCCTGCAAGGTTCTTTCTTCTATCCTGCCGCCCTGCATCTCGAATGCAACATAGGGACGCACATGCCCCGGGCGGTCTTCCTTAATCACATATTCCCGCTTGATGATCGTTGAAATCGTGGGCGCGTAGGTAGAAGGACGGCCTATGCCCAGTTCTTCCAGTTTCTTCACCAATGAGGCTTCCGAATAACGCGGCGGATGCTGGCTGAAAATTTCCCGCGCCCCCATGCGCTTGAGGCTCAGCACCTCGCCTTGCTTCAGGGCCGGCAGGCGGTGTTCTCCGTTTTCTTCTTCCTCATCGTCCTTGCTTTCGGCATATACTTTGAGAAAACCGTCGAACAGCACCACTTCGCCTTTGGCCACAAAGTATTCGGGGCGGCCTTCCACGGCTATGTTGATCTGTGTCCGCTCGATTTCGGCATCCGCCATCTGCGAAGCCACGGCACGTTTCCAAATCAGGTCGTACAGGCGCACCTGCGAGGCATCGCCCGTAATGGCGGTTCGGTCCATATAGGTGGGGCGGATGGCTTCGTGCGCTTCCTGCGCGCCCTTGGTCTTGGTGTTGAAATTGCGCGGTTTGCTGTATCTGGCGCCGTAGGCCTTTTCCACCTGTTCCTTGGCCATGTTGATAGCCAGGGAGGAAAGGTTCACCGAGTCGGTACGCATATAGGTGATCAACCCTTCTTCGTAGAGTTGCTGTGCCACCATCATGGTTTTGGAAACCGAAAATCCCAGTTTGCGGGATGCTTCCTGCTGCAAGGTGGAGGTAGTGAACGGAGGAGCCGGGGAACGCTTGGCGGGCTTTACATCCAGGCTTGCCACGCTGAAAGAGGCCGCTCCGCAGGATTCCAAAAAGGCCTTGGCTTCCTGTTTGGTCTTGAATCGGGTGTTGAGTTCGGCGGTGAAATTGCCGAAAGAGGCCGTTACCTTATAGGAGGATTCTTCCTGAAAACGCTTGATTTCATCTTCGCGTTCCACCACTAAGCGAACCGCCACCGACTGCACGCGACCCGCCGAAAGGCTGGGACGGACCTTGCGCCACAACAGGGGCGAGATTTCATAACCCACCAGACGGTCCAACACGCGCCTTGCCTGCTGGGCATCCACCAAATCGTAGTCTAACTGGCGGGGATTCTCGATGGCGTGAAGAATGGCGGTCTTGGTGATTTCGTTAAAGACGATACGCCGCGTTTTGGCGGGGTCGAGTTTAAGCACCTGGTCCAGATGCCATGCGATGGCCTCTCCTTCGCGGTCCTCATCGGAAGCCAGCCATACGTAATCGGCGGCTTTGGCTGCTTTGGAAAGTTGGCTTATCAAGGCTTTCTTTTCCGGCTGCACGATATATTCGGGTTGAAAATCGTGGGCGGTATCGATACTGATATTGTTCTTAGGCAGATCGCGGATATGCCCGAAACAGGACAACACGTGATAGTCTTTTCCCAAAAATTTCTCAATGGTTTTGGCCTTGGCCGGAGATTCGACAATGACTAAATTTTTCGACATCCTGATGTTTTTTGCAGAGAGCAGGGAAGGTGCCCTGCCGTATTTTGGTGGCCGCAAATATAAACAAAGGAAATAACACGGAACGTGACAGACCGGATTTACTAATTTTGCGCCCCGTAAAAACAGGTTCCCTGTCTGACTGCTAAAAACGACAAATATGGAAAAAATCTGCCCGCGTTGCGGTACTTCTTTTGAATGCCGACACAATGATATTGAGCGTTGCGATTGTGCGAAAGTTCCTATGGATGCCCCCTTGCGTATTTTTTTGAAAAAAAATTATGGAGAACGCTGCCTTTGCGTTTCCTGTTTGAAAAAACTGGCGGCGGAAACGGGAAAAAAAGCGTAAATTTGTTTTTAAGAAGAAAGAAAAGGCATCAAGGGAATGGATAGAAAAAATGCGGCGGAACGTCAGATTATCCTGCGCGGGGTCAGGGTCAACAACCTCAAGAATGTGGATGTGAGTTTCCCGGCCGGGAAACTGATTGTGGTGACGGGGCTTTCGGGTTCGGGCAAGTCGTCTTTAGTGTTCGACACCCTCTACGCCGAAGGACAGCGCCGTTATGTGGAAAGCCTCAGTTCCTACGCCCGCCAGTTTCTGGGGCGCATGAGCAAGCCCGAAGTGGATTTTGTAGATGGCATTTCCCCGGCCATCGCCATTGAACAGAAGACCCTCAACGCCAATCCGCGCTCTACCGTGGGTACGGTTACCGAAATCTACGAATACCTCAAGTTGCTCTACGCCCGTATCGGCAAGATTTATTCTCCTGTATCGGGTCGGGAAGTGAAGCGGCATTCGGTAAGCAATGTGGCGGATTTGGCTTCCAGCATGCCGGCGGGTACCAAGGTGTATGTGCTTGCTCCCTTGGTATTACGGCAGGGGCTCAGTGTGCGTGAATACCTGCAATTGCTTGAAAAAATGGGCTACAGCCGTCTATATAAGCCACATGAAAAGGATTCGGCCAAGTCGGAAATAAAGGAAATCCCGGACATGATGGCCGATCCCGATCTGAAAGGCTGTTATCTTTTAGTGGATAGATTGTCGATAAAAACCGAAGAAGAACCAGGCCAGCTCTACTCCCGTGTTTTCGATTCTGTCCAGACGGCTTTCAACGAGGGAGAGGGACGTTGCTTTCTGGAATGCACTTCGCCTGAGGGAAAGACCCGATTTCTCGAATTCTCGAACCGTTTGGAGATGGATGGCATGACTTTTGTGAAGCCGAGTCCCAATTTCTTCAGTTTCAATAACCCTTATGGGGCTTGCAAGCATTGTGGCGGAATAGGAACGGTGGACGGGGTGAGCGAAGAACTGGTGATTCCAGATGTGTCTTTATCGGTATATGAGGATGCGGTGGCTTGTTGGCGGGGCGAGAAGATGAGCGAATGGAAAAAGGATTTTATCAGTCGTGCGGAAAAAGAGAATTTTCCGATACACCGTCCCTACAAGGATTTGACGGAAAAGGAAAAAGAACTGCTTTGGCATGGAGGCAAGCATGTCAAAGGAATTTATGATTGTTTCAAGTTTATAGAGAAGAACTCTTACAAGATTCAATACCGGGTCATGGCCTCACGCTACAGAGGCATTACCGTTTGTCCCGAATGCCATGGAAACCGGTTGCGTCCGGATGCGCAGTACGTGAAGATAGACGGAAAGAGCATAGCGGAAATGGTCAATATGCAGGTGGGAGATTTGGCGGAATATTTCAAACGGATACATCTTACGGCCTACGAAAGGTCAGTGAGCGCGCGGATGTTGGTGGAAATAGAAAACAGACTTTCTTACCTGCAGGATGTGGGATTGTCCTACCTCACCCTTTCCCGCCGGGCCTCCACGCTTTCGGGGGGAGAAGGACAGCGGATACATCTGGCCAATTCTATCGGTAGCGCGTGGGTTGGGTCGCTGTATATTCTGGAGGAGCCCAGCATCGGTCTCCATCCGCGTGATACGGAGCATCTGATAGGTGTGGTGCGGCAATTGCGCGATTTGGGCAACACGGTTATCGTGGTGGAACACGATGAATCCATGATGATGGCTGCCGATTACATTGTGGATGTGGGACCGCAGGCCGGTCGGCAGGGCGGGGAGATTGTGTTTGCCGGAACGCCCCGGGAACTCATTGAAAAAGGCACGAGTCTCACGGCCAAGTATCTGCGGGGCGAAATGTCGATTCCCGTGCCGAAAAGCCGCAGAGCCTGGACACAGAGCATCCGGCTGATAGGAGCGACTTGCAACAACCTGCAAAATGTGGATGTACAGATTCCGTTGGGTGTGATGACGGTGGTTACAGGCGTGAGCGGTTCGGGAAAAACCTCCTTGATACGGCAAACGCTTTATCCTGCTTTGCAACGTGCATTGGGGATTTTTCAAGGCACTGCGGCTATCAAGTACCGTAAAATGGAAGGTGATTGGAAGCGGCTTAAAGCCGTGGAATTGGTGGATCAGAATCCGATAGGGCGTTCCAGCCGTTCCAATCCGGTTACCTATGTAAAGGCTTTTGATGATATACGGGAGCTGTATGCTTCCTTGCCTTTATCAAAAAAACGGGGCTATACGCAGGGTTTCTTTTCGTTCAACGTACAGGGAGGGCGCTGTGAAACCTGTCAGGGAGAGGGAACGATAAAAGTGGAGATGCAGTTTATGGCCGATTTGTATCTGCAATGCGATGAATGTCATGGTAAACGCTTTAAGGAAGAAGTGCTGGAAGTGAAATACCGGGATAAAGATATTGCGGAAGTGCTGGAAATGAGCGTGGATGAAGCGCTTGCTTTTTTTGCGGCAGAAAAAGAATCAACGGTGGTCAAGCGTCTGTGTGCCAAACTGAAGGTATTGCAGGATGTGGGTTTGGGATATCTTCATCTCGGGCAGTCTTCCAGCAGTCTTTCGGGGGGGGAGGCACAACGGGTCAAGCTGGCTTATTTCCTGAGCCGGGGGGTGGCACAGGAAGCGGGACAGACACTGTTTATTTTCGATGAACCCACCACGGGGTTGCATTTTCACGATATACACAAATTGCATCTTGCTTTTGATGCATTGATAGAACGCGGACACACCGTGCTGGTGGTGGAACACCAGTTGGACGTGGTCAAACTGGCGGACTGGGTCATCGATGTGGGACCCGAAGGGGGAGATGCCGGCGGGGCTATCGTATTTGAAGGTACGCCGGAAGATTTGGTTAAGGTAAAGGCCTCCCATACGGGTCGGTTCTTGAAAGAAAAACTGGTTGCGCCTACCCGAAAGGGGAAAAAACAAAGAGGAGAAATGGAAATTAAAAAAAATTGGCCGCTTCAATCCTGTCAGACCATGGGCATAGACGTGGATTGCGCCTTTTTTGCGGAAGTGGAGAAAAAGGAAGACCTGACCGCCCTTTTGGAAGATGAGGCCTATAAGGATATGCCGGTTTGTTGGTTGGGTGGGGGAAGTAACACGCTTTTTATCGGCGATTTTCCCGGTCTGGTGGTGCGTTTTGCCAATAAAGGGGTGGAGTTGGTGGAAGAAGACGGAATGTCGGTTCGGATACGGGTGCAGGCAGGCGAAGTGTGGAAAGAATTTGTAAAGACTACCGTGGCGCATGCGTGGTGGGGGGTGGAAAACCTGTCGGAGATTCCCGGTTCGGTGGGAGGGGCAGTGGTGCAGAATATGGGGGCTTACGGTGTGGAGATATCCGATGCGGTACAGAGTGTGGAAGTATTTGATAAGGAAACCTTTCTTTTCAGAGAAATCCCGGTACAGGATTGTGCATTCGGCTACCGTTCGAGTCTTTTCAAACATCAGGACAGATTGGTGGTATGGTCGGTGCTGCTGCGGTTGAGCAAGGTACCGGTACCGCGTCTGGCATATGCGGGTTTGAACCACTGTCTGTCGGAGAAGGAAGGTGCCGACCAAAAAGCCATTGTACAGGCAGTGATGGCTTTGCGTAAGCAGAAGTTGCCCGATCCGAAACAATTGGGTAGCGTAGGGAGTTTCTTTACCAATCCTGTGATTACGAAAAGTCATTACGAAACGCTTTCCAGGGCTTATCCCGGTATGCCGGCTTATCCTGCGGGAAAAAACATGAAACTTTCGGCAGCATGGCTCATTGACCAATGCGGATGGAAAGGCTATCGGGAGGGCGATGCGGGGGTCTATGAAAAGCAACCTTTGGTATTGGTGAACCATGGTTCGGCAAGCGGTGAGGATATATGGGATTTGGCCATGCGGATCAAGGAGAGTGTAAATAAGAAATTTCAGGTGGAGATAGAACCGGAAGTGTGTTTGGTTGACAGCCGCACTTTTTCCGAAGATCTGCGATACAAGGAAGTGTTGGACACGATGTTCCGTTCCCTTCCCATGTTCCAGCGGATAGGAGCGGCGGCCTATAAGCCGGATTTGAAGAATACAGAAAGGTTGATGAAGGCGCTCAATGAACCTTATCTCCGTTTCAAAAGCATCCATGTGGCCGGAACCAATGGCAAAGGTTCCTGCTCGCATATGTTGGCCTCGGTTTTTCAGGCGGCGGGATATAAGACAGGACTTTACACATCACCACATCTGCGCGATTTCAGGGAAAGGATAAAGATAGACGGGCAAATGATACCCAAGGAGGAAGTGGTGGCGTTTTACGAAAAGAACAGGGCCCTGTTCTCCAAAGTGAAAGCCTCTTTTTTTGAAATGACGGTGGCTATGGCCTTTGATTATTTTGCGCGGGAAAGGGTAGATATAGCCATTATCGAAGTGGGGATGGGCGGAAGACTGGATTCAACCAACGTGATTACACCCTACCTGAGCCTGATTACCAATATCAGCTGGGATCATATGCAGTTTTTGGGCGATACCTTGGCCAGAATAGCCACAGAAAAGGCCGGTATCATCAAGGCCGATGTTCCGGTGGTGATAAGCGAAAGCCAGGTACAGACCCGTTCTGTGTTTGAACGCACGGCTAAAGAAAAAAACGCGCCTATCGTATTCGCCGATACCGTTTTCTCCTTGCAGAACACCCGGTTGGATGAAAAGGCGTTTTATTTTGATCTCTACAAATATGGCCGGCCCTATATAGAAAACATGTCCTGTGATCTGACGGGCGACAGCTATGAGGCCCGGAATATTATCGGGACCGCATGTGCCTTGGATATATTGAGAGAGAAATTTGACATCTCCGATATGGCTTTCCGTGAAGGTTTGGCCAAAACGGGTGAAAAAACTGGGTTGTTGGGACGTTGGCAGTGTTTGGGCACCAATCCGCGGGTGTATTGTGATACCGGCCACAACGAGGCGGGGATAAGGTCGGTATTGAATCAAATCGCCAAGGTGTCGTATCGTAAACTGCATATAGTGTGGGGAATGGTGAAAGACAAGGATATCGACTCGGTTTTAGCATTGTTGCCTCGTTCGGCTTCGTATTATTTTTGTAACGCACAGATAGAAAGAGCTATGCCGGCTGATCAAATGCGTGAGAAGGCGGCAGCCCACGGATTGGAGGGAAAGGCATACGCTTCGGTACGGCGGGCCTTGGATGCAGCCAAAAGGCAGGCGGGAAAAGACGATTTTATTTATGTGGGAGGCAGCACCTTTGTTGTGGCCGAAATTTGTTGAAAAAAGATGAAAAAGATACCCGGAACTTTTACCATCGTCTGTTATATCGTGTTGCTTGCGGCCGTACTCACTTGGTTTATTCCTGGCGGCGAATATGTGCGTCATACGGTTGAGGTGGACGGGACCCTGCGCGAAGTGGTGCAAGACGGTTCTTTTCATTATGTGGAACCGCAGCCACAAACGTATTCGGTTCTGTATGCGCTCTACAAAGGCTTTGTGGATAAGGCCGACATTATTGTGTTTGTACTGATGGTGGGAGGGGCCTTCTGGATTCTCAACAGTACGGGGGCCGTTGATTCGGGTGTGCGGTCGTTTGTGCGTTTTACAGACCGTTGCCGCAAAAAGAAATGGTTGGCCAAAGTGGATATAGACACGCTTGTGTTGGCGGTGATAATGGTGATGTTCAGCCTCTTCGGTGCGGTTTTCGGCATGAGTGAGGAAACCATCGCCTTTATTGTGGTGTTTGTGCCGATGGCCATTTCGATGGGCTATGATTCCATTACAGGCGTATGTGTGTCGTATCTGGCTGCACATGTGGGCTTTGCAGGTGCTATGTTGAATCCGTTCACGATAGGCATCGCCCAAGGCATCGCCGGCATTCCGCTCTTTTCGGGATTGGGGTATCGGATTTTCTGTTGGGGCGTGCTCACGGCCATCGCCGTGGTTTTTGTGTTGCGGTATGCCCGGAAAATCAAGAAACATCCCGAAAAATCGCCGGTTCATACACTTGATGCCTATTGGCGAAAACGCGCTGACGAAGGGGAACGTGCCTCGCAGGAGAGTTCGGAAAAGGGTGGATTTCCGGTGTATGGAGTATTTGGATTATTATCGGCTGTGCAGTTGTATTTTGCATGGAAATATCCCCTTACCGAAATCTCGGTGGGGACGGGAACGTGCCGGATCTGCCTCTTGCCGGTGTTGACGTTTCTGTTTATTCTTTGGGGTACGTTTTCGTGCCGCAGAACAGTGGCGGCCTTCAATATGCAACTGCTGTTTTTTACGGTGTTCTATTTGGTGGTCGGTGTGTTGGGATATCAATGGTACACCATGGAAATCGCCGCCTTGTTTCTGGCAATGGGGCTTTGTGCCGGATTTGCGGCTGGAAAAGGTTTTGACAAGGTAACGGGATTGTTTCTGGACGGCGTGAAGGATATCCTTGTTCCTGCGGTGGTGATAGGCCTTGCCAGTGGCATTATCTTCGTGTTGCAAGAAGGCAAGGTAATCGACACTATTCTGCATGGGGTGGCTTCGGCTATGTCGGAAATGGGAGAGGTTGCCTCGGTAGGCATGATGTATGCTTTTCAGACCGCGCTCAATCTCGTGATGCCTTCCGGCAGTGCTAAAGCGGCCTTGACGATGCCTATCATGAGCCAGTTCGCCGACCTGATTCATATTTCGCGGCAGACTACGGTACTGGCATTTCAGTTCGGCGATGGGTTCACCAATATGATTACGCCTACTTCCGGCATTCTGCTGGGGGTGTTGGGGGTGGCCAAGATTCCCTACACCGTTTGGTTCAAATGGGTGTATAAATTCATCCTGTTCCTGATTGTGCTGGGATTCCTGCTGCTTTTGCCTACTTTGTTTTTTAGTTTCAACGGTTTTTAATAGGCTGTTGATAAAATATATTTGAACGATGGAAGTATATAAATTCGGTGGCGCATCGGTAAAGGATGCCCAATCGGTAAAAAATGTAACGGAGATTCTCCGCACCCGGCGCGAAGGTCCGACTTGCGTTGTGGTTTCGGCTATGGGAAAGACCACCAATGCACTGGAAGCGGTGTTGGAAGCCTTTTACCAGAACAGGGAGAATAAGGAAGAAAGTTTAAAGAAAGTGATGTCCGCGCACATTGAGATATTGCATGGGCTTTTCCCCGATACCGCTCACCCGGTTTACAACCGTGTAAAGGCTTTGTTCGGTCGGTTGTATGAAGTCCTCGGCCGTATCTCCGCCATGCCTTACGACAAGGCCTACGATCAGGTGGTGTCTTATGGGGAACGCCTTTCCACCTGTATCATATCGGCTTCTCTGACCCAGGACGGTATTTCCAATGCAGAATTGGACGCTTCCCGTCTGTTGCTTACCGATGGCCATTACAGAGAAGGCAAGATTATCTGGGAACCTACACGGCAGAACATTGTTTCGGCTGTGCGGGAGGCTCTTTCGGATAGTTGTGAAATCGTGCTTACGCAGGGCTTTATCGCCTGCGACGAAAATGGGGAAACTGTAACATTGGGACGGGAAGGATCGGATTATTCGGCGGCGGTTTTCGCCTATTGTCTGGAAGCGGCCCGCATGACGATTTGGAAAGACGTGCCGGGGGTACTGAACGCCGATCCCAAGTTTTTTTCCAATACACGTAAATTGGATTACATCTCGTATTACGATGCCACGGAACTTGCCTATTATGGGGCGAGCGTGATTCATCCCAAAACCATAAAACCATTGCAGAACAAGCACATCCCCTTGCATGTGCGCTCTTTTTTAGATGTGGAGGAAACCGGTACATGGATTGGATTGGACGATGTGCCTAACAGCGATATACCGTCTTTTATCTGCAAGAAAGATCAGGTGTTGCTCTCGCTTTATCCCAAAGACTTTTCGTTTGTGGATGAGATCAATCTTTCCGAGATATTCGATTGCTTTGTGGCCAACGGCTTAAAGGTGAATATGATGCAGAACTCGGCCTTGAGCTTCTCGGTTTGTGTGGACGGACACAGGGGAGACATGCAGGCAGTGCTTGATAAACTTTCGGAACGCTATGACTGCCGTTTTAAATGAAATCTGGAATTGGTTACAGTGATCCACTATACGCAGGAAGTGATTGACCGTATTGTGGGAACACGATTGGTGTTGCTGGAACAGCGGACCCGGAATGCGGTGCAATTGGTATTGAAAGCCTAATCTCTTTCCCGTGAAGAAAAAGACGCTTGTCTATATCGCCCTCATCATGTGTATGGCGTTGGTGGGACTGCTTTCGGTGCAGTATTATCAGAGCCGCCGTATGTTTCTGCTTAACCGTGAGTTCCTGACGGCCACTGTGGATGCGGCGATGGAAGACGCAGTACGGGCGATAGACGCAAGGCTGTTGGCTTCGCGGCAGGCACGGGTGCGGAACCGTTTGCGCGTGAGTGAGGCGATAGATTCGGTAAGCGAGCGGCTGATGCGTATCCGTTTGGAATATCCGCAGGTTACGGGTCGGCCATCCGGTATAGTGTGGGAAGCTGACGGCCGCTATGTATTGGTGGAGGACCGCATACAGCGTATGACGTGGAAAGACACCGTAGGTGGGGTGGTGCTCAGTGGCAGTTTTCTACAGGCGGATGAACCCGAAAGGCCTTTGCCGGATACACTCAGGGAGAGGATACGTTTGATATATAGAACTTTGTCGCAGGAACGGGAGGACTTGATGTATGCGGAGCGACTGATGGATGAGATGAT
>CAYTCD010000015.1:10660-28340 GCA_964436335.1 uncultured Bacteroidaceae bacterium | reverse complement strand
CGCGGGGTCAAGGTAATTGATCAGCATGCGAAGATGTTTGACAGTCCGGTGGGCAACACCAGTTCGGTAAATGCCAAAACCATCCGTGTGCCCAAAGACGGTTATCTGATAGAGTTGCTCAATACAGAACAGGTAAAGGCCATTGCCGTGGATGGGGCCAACCGCAAATGGTTGGGAACGGCATCAAATGGTGTTTATCTGGTATCGTCCGACGGTATGGAGGAGATATGCCATTTTACGGCAGAAAATTCACCGCTTCCATCCAATACCATCACCGCTTTGGCGGTTGACGACAAAACCGGCGAAGTGTTTATCGGGACCGGTGGCGGCTTGATATCCTACCGTGGTACAGCCACCCGTACGGAAGGAAATCCCAAGGAAGAAGCCCGGGCCTTTCCCAATCCGGTGCGGCCGGGCTATGAGGGTTTTATCAATGTGAAAGGTTTGCCGCAAAATGCCATTGTAAAGATAACCGACACCAAAGGCGCTTTGATCTATCAGGCGCGCGCCACCGGCGGGCAACTTTCGTGGAACGGCTATGGAATGAACGGCAGGCGGCCATCTTCGGGCGTGCTGTTTGTTTTTGCCTGCGATGAAGACGGTTCGCAGAAACTGGCTTGTAAAATCTTCTACATCCGATGAGAGTAAGTACCGAAGGGATTGTGCTTCAGAGAATCCGTTACGGCGACAACAGCAGTGTAGTAAAGATTTATACCCGTCAGGGCGGCATGCAGAGTTTTATGCTCAAGAGCGGTTCCCGCTCAGGGGGCCGTTTCCGTTCTTCTTGTTTTTTCCCGCTCAGCCAGGTGGAGATTTCTTACAGCAGTGCCCGTCCGGGTGCGGGAATGTCCTATCTGAGCGAAGTAAAGATCGCGTATGCTTATCGGGAAATGTATGCCGATGTGCGTAAAAGCAGTGTGGCGTTTTTTTTGGCCGAAATGATGGTGCGTTGCATTACGCAGAGCGAACAGGATGAGGTCTTTTATGACAAAGTGGCCCGGGCCTTGCGTCGGTTTGACCTGCAGTCGGACAATCTTGCCGAATTTCATCTTTTTTTTGTGTTGGAAATGGCTTCTGCATTAGGGTTCTACCCTTTGATGGCAGAAGGGGCGTCGGTAGCCTATTTCGATTTGCGGGAAGGCCGTTTTGTACAGGAAAGACCCATACATGCCGATTTTTTGCAAGGCGGTGCGGCGGCCGATCTGGTGAGGCTTCTCGATACGCATGTCCGTAGCGGGGGTGATATTCCTTTCCTTAGATTGTTTTCTTCTTCAGAGCGGTTTGCGCTATTGCAGGCTTTGGTGCGTTATTGTCAACTTCAATCAGGCACAGAAGGAACATTCAAGTCGCTGGCGGTACTAAGGGAAATTTTTTCGTAGCCTCTCGGAACTTTTTATGTGTGGCCCCAAGCACCTCGCTACTCTAAAGGAGATTCGTGGGGATAGTGCGTCTCCTGCCAATTCAAGATAAAATCCTTAAGATATTGCGGATCGATCTTTTTGGTAACGATGCGTTTCTCACGGTCCAATACATAAACGGTGGGCGTGGTAACGATATCCCACGCATCGTTGTAATCAAGGTTCGATTCCTTGCCGTTTAGGTTGTACCAGCCTTCCAGATTGTGTTCGCGGATGTATTTTTTCCATACCGGCACATCAAAATCTTTGCAGATGGCAAAGACCTCGAAATCCAAACGGTCTTTTTCTTCCATGTAAAGTTTGTGCCAGAGCGGCATGGCGGTTTTGCAGTGGCCGCAGGTGGTTGACCAGAAAATCACCACCGAATAGCGTTTGGGCGAAGAGAATACCGATACCCAGTTGGGATGTGCGCTTTCGATGGTGGTGTCGGGGCAATAGAATTCGGCCGGACGATTTCCGATCAGCAGCGGTTCCACGCGTTCAATCCGCTTGCGGAAGTTTTCCACAATGCTTGCCGAAGCCCAGAAGGCATCGCCGCTTAAATAATATTTCTTGGCCAGATAGACCCAGATGGCATCCTGTCCGATGATTTCGGAACGTTGATAGGCATCTACCGGATACCACACCAAAAACTTGAAGACCTCGCTGTGCGAATCGGCGCAACGGGCTTTTTCGATAACCCTCTCCCATGCGTATTTGATGGAGTCGGGGCTTTGCATATAGAGCACCTTTTCATGAAAAGACTTGATACGTTGGTGAAGCAGGGGGGTGCGTAGCAAGCGTTCGTCGCAAAGGTCAAAATTGTCGAAATAGTGGTTCTTGTAGTATTCGTATTGCCAAGAGCGTTTAAGCGAATCGGGGATACTTTCGGGCGCCTCCGGAATCTCGGGTTCTCTTTGGGCGTTGAAAATAGCAGCCATCAGGTTTTCGGGATTGGAAAGGGCGAAATCGATACGGTCTTGCTCTATTTTCTTGTATACTGAACTGATCTGTTCGCGCAAGGCCTCTTTTCGGGTCTCGTCGGCCGCTGTTTCGGCTTGTTGATATTCGCTCTGCAATTGGTTCACGGTTTTGAAATCCGTTTTACCCACTTCCGCAAAGGCTTGATAGATGTCGTTTTCGGGTGAGTTCTTGAATGAGATGCTGGAAAACATGTCGGGATAGGTAACGTCTATCTCGATATGCTGGTGGCGGTCAAAGATAAAATCAACGTATTGGCGGTCTTCTGTGATGAGCATATACATTCCGCCGTCTTTGGCCTTGTCGCCCTTAAAGAGGTAGGTATGGGTCTTGGGATTATAGACGGCCGTATCGGAGATATATTGCGCCGACCAGTTGTAATAGCCCAGATAGAGCAGGTGTCCCAACGAATCAGGATAATTCTTGATTCTTACCTTGATTTCAAAACCGTCTTGTCTGTCAATGCCGGACTGGGTATTGTCCGCTGCGGCTGCGGACAGGCAGGCGAACAGCGGGAGCAGGAGGAAAAAAAATCTTTTCATCGTTCAGGTTTTCGCAAAGCAATATTAAACAAGTTTTCGCAATTCTTGCGCCAATTCATCCAAAGAATCCACCACCTGTAACAGTTCGCGGTTTCCGGATTGCAAAAATCCGCATTCCTGCATGGTATGGGTCATTTGCAACAGGGGGGTATAGAATCCGTTTAGGTTGAGCAGCAAAACAGGTTTCTGGATTTGTTTGAGCTGTACCAATACAAGTGTTTCGAACAATTCATCCATTGTGCCGTAAGAACCGGGCAGCGTAAGAAAAATGTCGGCTTCCTTCACCAAGATTTCCTTACGTTGGGCCATTGTCTGCACTTTGGTGAGTTTAGACAGGGCAGGGTGGACTACCTCGAAGTCGTAGCCTTCAAAAAAATCGGGAATGATACCGTGTACATAGGCCCCGCTATCCAATGCTGCATCGGCCAACACGCCCATCGTACCGCAACAGGCACCGCCGTAAATCAGGTTTAGGCCCAAACGGCCTATTAATGTGCCCACCTCTTTTGCCGTACCGGCAAAAACGGGATCGTTTCCCATCGAAGAGGCGCAATATACGCAGATGTTTTTGGGGGTTTTCATGGAGATGATTTTAGCGGGCAATCCACAGTTCGGGATTCAGTTTATCGGTGTTTTTCCACAGCTGAAACTGCAGTTCGGTTTTGTTTTCATCGGCATCGTAGTACACGCGGCCTATCTTTTGCTTGGTATCTACTGTCTGTCCTTTTTTTACATACACCTGATCCAGATTGGCATAAACGGTGATGTAGGCTCCGTGCCGCACCATCACGAACTTGAGGCCATAAACGGATTCGATGTTGCATACCTCCCCTTTGAATACGGCCCGTGCCGTCGCGCCTTTTTCGGTAAGGATATCGATTCCGTTGTTAGTTATGGAGAGGTTGCTTATCACCGGGTGGGGATGTGTGCCGAAACGCCCTGAAATGGTGCCTCTTTCGAGCGGCCAAGGAAGTTTTCCCTTGTTGCTTTCAAAGTTCGAGGAAAGCGTTTTTTCGGCCGGTGTGAGCGCATAGGCGTTGTTGCCGCTCTTTTCTTTGGTTTGATTCTGTTGCGACTGACGTATTTCGGTCTCGATGATTTTTTTGATTTGACTATTGAGTTGGTTCACCTTTTTTTGTTGAGTCTGCAGCTTCTTTTTTAGATCGGATTGCTGTTTCTTGAGTTGTGTAACAATCTGATTCTTGCTCTTTTGCTCTTTCTCCAATTCTTTTTTGGCCTTTTCCTGATTCTGCACCAATTGTTTTTTGTTGGCCCGTTCGGTTTCGAGCGATACCTTGCTGCTTGCCAATACGGTCTGCTTTTCGGCAATGATGCTTACCTGCTTGCGTAGATATTCGTTGTATTGCGTGATGTAGCGCAACCGTCGCCATGCCTGGTTGAAATCTTTGGAAGAAAGCACAAACATCAAAAGCGAATACTGGTTGCGGTGCTGGTGTACGGAAACAATCAGTTTGGCATACTCTTTCTTCATGGTTTCGATATCCCGGCTAAGGCGGTTTATCTTTACCTCCAGTTTGCCTATCTCACGATCTGCCAAAGTAACTTCCTGATTCAGCCCTTTGATGAGCTGTTGCCGTTTGGCGATGTTGCTGTTCACCAACTGCAATTCGGCCAAGGTCTTTTTTTGCTTTTTATTGGTCTGGTTCAGTTGCTTGTTGGTCTGTTCTATTTCCTGTTCCAGTTTTTTCTTGTTGGCCTCAAGTGTCTTGCGGTCTTGGGCAAAGGTGGCCGAAAACAGAAAAGCCGACAACAGGCATACAATAGGCCGGAATAGTATGGAAGGAGCGAAGGTGCGCATGTTCTCAGATTAAAAAGGGTTGTTTCCTTGCATGTTTTTCATCAAACCCCGGTTTACTTCTATCTTAGCCGAAGGCGGAAAGGAAAGGGGATAGGAAAGTTCGTTATTCCAGCGCGGTTTTAGATAGCGGATCTGAACCTTTGCCAAAATTTTGCGGTCTTGGGCCACGGCAAGTTCAAAACCGTTTTCCTCGAAATAACGCAACTTTAACTGTAAGGCCGTTTGGTGGTAAGTGATCTGCAGATGAAGTGCATCGGGACGGAAAGAGGTTTTGTTTACGAAAAGCCGCCATGTAAGGCTGTCGGCCACAATGCCCTCTATGCTCCATTGCAGTGAATCCGAATCGGTGAGCGCACGTTTTCCCCGCAGCATCACCGAATCGGTCTGCCGCATAAAAAGACATTGCATCAATTTGAACATCATCGGCATCATCTGAAGCGAATCATCGGTATAAACACTGCCGGTATTGCCGAATCGGCTGTAAAGAAGCAAACTGTCGGGTGTTATGCGCATGCGGCCCAGTTCAAACAGTTTGGTGCAACTGAACCAAAGGACACTGTCTTTCTGTATCCGTATCTGTCCGCCAAGCCCTATTTTCATCGCATCCTTACCGCTTTCGTCCTCCATCAGCAATTTTATATCCAGATTGGCAGAAAAGGTAGAAAACTGTGTGTTGTGCAACATAGACTTGCGGATAATAAAATCCACCGAGTCGCGTGAATCCCGCGCCAAGTCTTCGTCCACGGTAAAATTTTGGTTTTGCCAGCCACGGTCTTCCCTGTCTTGTCGGCATCCGGCAACAAGCAACAGCATGCCGCAAGCAAGCAGGATAAACAGGCGGTATGTAAGTTTTGTCTTCATCTATTCGGTTAAATCGGGTTGCTCAATCTTCCGTTCAATCGGGGCTCTTTCCTCTTGTGGAAGTAGAAAAACAGCTTTTTTCCACGCTTCAATCGCTTGCGGTGTTTGACCGGAACGTTGCAATATATCGCCGTAATGTTCCCAAAGTGTGGACTCCTTTCCATCGCTGTACTTCAGGGCTTTCTCCATTATCTCTTTGGCTTTCCCGTAATTGCCGTTGCGGTAAAGCGTCCATGCGTAGGTATCAAGGAAAGTGGCGTTCTGCGGTTCTTCCTGACATAGTTTTTCCGCCATTTTTTCGGCCATCTCCAGTTCCCTTCCCGTTACGGCCAGATAATACGCGTAGTTGTTCCGCACATATTTGTCGGCAGGATCGGTGGCATAAAGCCGGCGGTAGGCATCCAGACTCTTGTCGTGCTGATTCAAGACGAAATATCCATCTCCTAAAATCTGCAAGACCACTTTTTCCATATAGGGATTGATGCCCATGTTGCGTTTGTGGCAGTTTTCGGCCAAAGCCACAGCCGATTCGTTGTCGCCATCCAATATCGCGGCCACGGCAAGATACATAAAGGGGGCCGGCTGTTCGGGAAAACGTCCGGCGGCAATTTTTCCGGCCTGTTTAAGTAAAGCTGTATCACCCACCTGATTGGCGGCAAAAAGTAACATTTCCCACGCGCCGTAAACGGTTGAATCTAATGTTACAGACTTTTTCAGCAACGGAATGGCTGTAGGAACATCATCCAGCAACACGAGGAATTTACCATGTGTAAAAAATCCTTCGGCCTCTTGCGGATGCACGCGGTTCAGCACGGCAAAAAGATGGCGGGCCTGTTTGAACAAGTCGCCTTTAGGCTTGCGCTCATCTTGTTCGGTATAGTAGGTTTTCAAGATGTTCAGTTTGGTCTTGAAATCCAGATGTACATTCTCTATCGCTTTTTCTAACGATCGGTAAGCGGCGTTGAAATCGCCCGTGTTCCGGTAGTAGTCGGCCAGCGAAACATGAATGTAGGGATCATCGGGTTTCAGTTCCAATATCTTTTTGAGATAACGGTAAGCCTGTTTGTAATCTTTCTCCTGCATGTGCATTTGGGCCAGTATCTCCAGATATTTAGATTGACCGGGAATAGCCGCGCTTATTTTTTCGATTTCGTTACGGGCGGCCTTTACATTGTTCATGCCCGCATAGAGCTTGTATTTCTGCATGCTCCATTCGTCCGTATAACCGAATTGCGCCTGCAAACGGTCGTAAATGGCGATAGCCGAAGAAAGGTCTTTGAGAAACACGTACATATTGGCCTCTTCGTAGGCATATTCCAGATTTTTGGGGTTGAGTTGGTGGAGCAGCGCAAAGGTTTCTCCCGCCTTTTTGAACTGACGGGTGGTTTTGTAAAGTTGGGCACGCAAAAGTTGGAACCACTCGTTGCCGGGTTGTAGCAGACAGGCTTTTTCTGCATATACGATAGCCTCCGCAAAACGGTTTCCGTCTGCCAACAGATTGCTGATTTGGAAAGCCGCCGTGGCGTTTTCGGGATCTTTTTCCAGCAAGAGGCGATACAGTTGCAGGGCATCTTCGGTTCGGTCGGAAATATAGTGGGCGGTGGCTTCCAAAAACAGGGAATCCCTGTAATGGTCTTCTTTTCCGTAAACAAAAGTTCCCCCACTGATAGGAGTTTCGGTGGCGGGGGGGAGTACAACGGCGGGTACCGGTGTGCTTTTGCTCTTGGAACGCTTCTGCGCCCAACTCCCTTGCACCGAAAGGATAGTCAGCAGTAAAAGTACGGCTGCGGTCCGAAGGTTTATGTGTTGTTTGATCTGCGTCATTCCTTTATGTTTGTCAGGAATCCGAACGGGAATAATCGCTCAGATTCACTGATACCGCATGCGCTGCGGCCACCGCTTCGGTGCCCATCATGGCGTTGTGCAATACAATGTTTTCGATACGGGCGTTTTGCTGCACGATGGTGTCCGATACCACCGAGCGTTCTATCTGGCTTCCGGCATCCACCGTAACGTAAGGCCCCACCACCGAATGGCGGATGACGGCTCCGGCGGCGATATGGCAGGGCGGCACGATAACCGATTGCTCCACCTGGGCGTTTGGATCCACGAAATGCCCCCGGTGTTCCAACACACGGGCGTGAGTTTGCACGGTGGCTTCCTTGTTGCCGCAGTCGAGCCATTCATCTACGGATTCGCTGTAAAAGCGAAGCCCTTTTTCCATCATGTTCTGCAGGGCGTCGGTAAGCTGGTATTCGTTGCCTTTGCGCACATCGTGGTCGATGAGGTATTGCAGTTCGTTCCGGAGATTGCCGCCGTCCTTAAAGAAATAGATGCCGATGATGGCCAGGTCGGATACCGGAGTCTTGGGTTTTTCCACAAAGCCGGTGATTTGCCGATGGGCATCGGTCAGCACTACGCCGAAGGCGCTCGGGTCAGACACCTGTTTGGTCCAGATAACGGAATCCCGCGAGGTGTCGAGAGGGGCGGAGCAGTAAAAAAGCGTGTCGGCAAAGGCCACCACCACCGGGCCTTGCAGGGAAGGTGCCGCGCACAGAATGGCGTGGGCGGTTCCCAGAACTTCTTCCTGGTAGTAAATCGAAGCCTTGGCGCCGATATTTTGGGCGGCCTGCCTGAGGTCGTTCTCGGTCTTTTGGCCGAAATGCCCCGTGATAAAGGCTATTTCTTCGATCGGTTCTTTCACGGCCTGCGAGATCTGTCCGATCAGGTGTTCCACAATCGATTGACCGGCAAAACGGATCAAAGGCTTGGGGGTGGTGAGGGTATGCGGGCGCATGCGTTTGCCCATGCCCGCCATGGGGATAATGATTCTCATTTTCTTAGTTTTTTCCGGTGTGTCCGAAACCGCCCGCGCCGCGTTCGGTGTCGGAAAGGGTTTCGGCAATCTGCCACGCCACTTTTTCGTGCCGCGCCACCACCATCTGGGCGATGCGCTCACCGTTTTCTATGGTAAAATCCTCTTGGGAGAGGTTAATCAAAATCACTTTGATTTCGCCCCGGTAGTCGGCATCGATGGTGCCGGGCGTGTTGAGCACGGTAATGCCGTGTTTGGCGGCCAGACCGCTGCGGGGGCGTATCTGAGCCTCGAAACCTATGGGCAGTTCGATAAACAGCCCGGTGGGAATGAAGGCTCGCTGTCCAGGCTTGATTACGACAGGGCTTTCCAAGCAGGCACGTATATCCATACCGGCGGAAGCCTCCGTGGCGTATTCGGGCAAGGCGTGCCCCGATTGGTTGACGATGCGTACCGAAAGTGTTTCGTTGCTCATTTTCTTTATCGTTTATGCACCATGCCTTTGGCATGTTTTAAAATACCTTTGGCCAAGGCCGGCAGTTCGGGTTCTTTCTTGAGCACGAGTACCCCGAAAACCAGCAGTCCGGCAAATCCATATACTATTTTGAGCCAGTCGGCGCCGAAAGGCAGGAACAGCCCCGGCAGGCCGATGGCTACGGCCACCGCCAGGTAAAGCAGGATCCGTTTTACCGGATAGGGCACGGGATAGCATTTCTGCCCCCAGAAATAAGAAACCACGCTCAGGGCCACATAGCAGGAAAGCGCGGTCCAGGCCGCCCCGTGGTAGCCGAAAACGGGTATCAGCAAAAAGTTCATGCCTATCGTGATGGCCGCCCCGATGAGCGAGATATACATGCCGATACGGGTCTTGTCGCTTACCTTGTACCAAACCGAAAGATTGAAGAATACACCCAGAAAGAGGTTGGCCATCAGCAGAATCGGCACCACGTCGGCGCCCTGACGGTAGTCCGCCCCTACAAAATACATGAGTTGATCCAAGAAAAGCACGCAGACCAGGTAGATAAAGGCGCAGGTGATCACAAAATATTTCATCACCTTGGCGTAGGTGGCCTGGGCATCGCCCGAATCCATCTGCTTAAAGAAGAAAGGTTCGGCGGCGAATCGGAACGCCTGCACGAACAGGGTCATGATAATCGACAGCTTGTAGCATGCCCCGTAGATGCCCAGCTGATGCATGGCGGTGGCAGGGTCGGGGTTGAGGTATTTGAGCAGGATGCGGTCGAACGTGCCGTTGATGATGCCCGCCATGCCCCACACCATTACGGGCAGCGTATAGACCATCATTTCCCGCCATATTTTGCCGCTGAAGGTAAAGCGCAGCTGTTTCCATTCGGGTGCGAGGCAGATGAACGTGAACAGGCTGGCGATCAGGTTGCTGATAAAGATGTAGCCCACACCCATGCCGGGGTCGTAGATAAGGCGCAGCCACGAATCGGGATGGGCTTGCAGGCGGGCGGGGCAGTAGAGGATAAAGAACAGGTTGAGGAAGATGTTCACCGCGATGTTGAGCGACTTGAGCAGGGCGAACCGCAGGGCTTTGTTCTGTTCTCGCAACAGGCAGAAGGGGATGGCCGCCAGCACGTCGGCCGAAAGGATGATGCCGAACCAGGTGATGTATAGTCCGGCTTCGGGATAGCCCATCTTGACTCCGATTTGGTCGTGGAAGCCCGCCACAATGCTCAGGAAAACGGCGGTGGTGGCGGCAATGGACCACACGGAGGTGCTATAGACGCGCTTGTCGTCCTTGTATTTCTGCATGAAGCGGAAAAAGGTGGTTTCCATGCCGTAGGTGAGCAATACCAGCAGGAACGCCACATAGGCGTAGAGTTCGGTAACGATGCCGTATTGGTCGGGTGCGAAATTGTAGGTGTAGAGCGGAACCAGCAGAAAATTGAGGAACCGCCCCACAATGGAGGGCAATCCGTAAATAACTGTCTGTTTGGCCAAACTCTTCAGTTGCATGTTGATTGTGTTATTCGTAGAGGGTTGCCAATACCACGTCTCCCACTATTTTGAGAGTGGAAGCCGACAGGTGTTCCATGTTGTCGCCAAGGGTGTGCCAATGCGGAAAAAATCCTGTTCCGGCGCGGTTGTCGTAGTGAACGATATCGATGGTGGGAATCCGGACAAGGTCATTCACAAAAAGATGGTCATCTATCAACGCACCTGTGGCGCGGTTCTGAAAGATATTGCCGTAACCCATCAGTGCGGCTTTTTCCCAAACTTTGCGCATGATATCGGGTGCGTAGTACATTGAAGTGGCTTCCATTGTAAAGCAAGGTTCGTAGGTGCCCACCATATCCAACAAGATGCCGTAAGCGGCCGTATATCCGTCAACAGGCAGGTGTTCGGCCCAGTATTGCGCGCCCAAACACCATGTGTATTCATCACCCGGCTTGTGTGATTCCCATTCGGGACGGCCGGAATCTTCTAAATCGAACAGCACGATGTCGATACCCGTTTGGAGCGGTTGTTGTTGTATAACACGGGCTATTTCGAGCAGCACGGCCACACCGCTGGCCCCGTCGTTGGCTCCGTCTATGGCGTCTCTCCTTGCTTTTTCGTCTGTATCCCGGTCAGCGTAGGGGCGTGAGTCCCAATGGGCGCAGAGCAGTATGCGCCGGGATTGTCCGGGATTGAAAGAAGCCATGATATTGTATCCTTTCAGACCAACATTGTCCCAACGCATAGCCTCGAATTCCTGCACTTGTACGGTGGCCCCGTAAGCGGTTAATTTGGATTGCAGGTAAGTTGCGCATGCTTTCTGCGCATGTGATCCGGGTGTTCTTGGACCGAAAGCCACTTGTTCGGCGGCAAAACGGAAAAGAGAATCAGCATCGCATACCGGAACGGCGGTCTGTTCGGTCCGGGGCTTTAAGGAGTTTCCGCCTTTTTTCTGTCCGCAGGCCGAAACCAGCAGGCAAGCGCAAAGCGGCAACAGTATCATCATCCATAAGGGAAACCGGATATCGCGCATGGTAAAAACGCTTTAGAATTGAGACAGGAAACGCATATCGTTTTCGGAGAACAGCCGCAGGTCGTTTACGCGGTAAAGCAGGTTGGCGATACGTTCCACGCCCATGCCGAAAGCGAAACCGCTGTAAGTCTGTGGGTCGATGCCGCAGTTTTCGAGTACATTGGGGTCAACCATGCCGCAACCCAGACTCTCCACCCACCCGGAGCCTTTGCACAGCGGGCAGCCTTTGCCACCGCAGATTGTGCAGGCGATGTCCATTTCGGCCGACGGTTCGGTAAATGGAAAGTATGAAGGTCTGAGCCGTATCTTGGTGTCCGAACCAAACATCTCCTTGGCGAAATACAGCAATACTTCGCGCAGGTCGGCATACGAAACACCCTTATCCACGTACAGGCCTGCCACCTGATGGAAAAAGCAGTGGGCACGTGCCGAAACGGCCTCGTTGCGATAGACCCGGCCGGGGCACAGTGTGCGGATAGGCAGAGGCTTTTCTTTCATGGTGCGGATTTGCACCGAAGAAGTATGGGTACGCAAGGCCACATCGTTGACACCTTGGTTCTTTTCGATAAAGAAAGTGTCTTGCATATCCCGTGCCGGATGTTCGGGTGGAAAGTTCAAGGCGGTGAAAAGATGCCAATCGTCTTCTATCTCCGGACCGTCCGAAATATCGAAACCGATTTTGCCGAAAATACGGTAAATCTCTTCGCGGATGAGTGAAAGCGGATGCCTGTGTCCGATCCGGTCCTCCACCGGGCGGGTCAAATCCAGATTCTGTTCGGTATTCGCCGACAGCTCTTTGCCAAAATCGTTTTTGGCTTTCTGTACGGCTTCCTGCACCGCGGTCTTAAGTTCGTTGAGCGCTTGCCCGATGCTTTTGCGCAATTCGGGTTCCACTTTCTTGAACTCCTCGAAAAGTTTGTTCATCTCGCCTTTTTTTCCGAGAAGACGGATACGGTAGTTTTCCGAATCTTCAAGCGAAGCGAGTTTTATCTTGCGGGCTTCTTCAAGCAGACTGTCTATTCTTTCCTTGAGTGCCATGGCGTATGCGGTTTCGGTTATTGAAGGGTAATGGTCATCGGAATGTCTTCTACAGGTCGGTCTCTGCCATCGGTGGCTTGGGCGGCGATACGGTCGATAACATCCAAACCGTCGATCACCTCCCCGAATACCGTGTATTGTCCATCCAGATGAGGCGTGCCGCCTACGGTGGAGTAGAGCTGCTCCTGTTCGGGCGTTAACTGAACGCCATAGCGCGTTTTGAGTATCTCGATTTCTTGCGGAGTATAGGTGCGGCCCTGTACAATATAGAATTGGGAGGCCGATGATTCCCGGCGGGGATTCACATTGTCGCCTTGGCGGGCGGCGGCTAAGGCCCCCTTTTTATGGAGCAGGCCGGGCACGAATTCGGCCGGAACCGTGTAGCCGAGATCGCCCGTGCCGAGCATTTCTCCAGGAGCAGCGTTCTTCGATTTAGGGTCGCCGCCCTGAATCATGAAATCTTTGATAACGCGGTGAAAAAGCGTGTTGTCGTACATCTGCGCCTTTACCAGTTTGATAAAGTTGTCGCGGTGCTGCGGTGTCTGGTTGTAGAGTTTCACGGTCATATCGCCGTAAGGCGTGTGGATAACCGCAATCTGTTCGGTTTCGCTTGCCGGATAGGCAGAAGTCTGCGCGTTCATAAAGCTGAGGTTTAAAATCAAGGCGGCTGTTAAAAAGGCTGCCCGCATCAGATATTTCATGGTGATTGTTGAATTTTATAGCAAATAGCAAAGATAGTTAAAACACACGATATGCCCGCCTGCCCGCTGTTACGATTTTTCCCCGGCACGATGTTTCGGGAATAACCGTCTGAAGCAAATCCTGTATTGTGTTATCCTGGTTGCAGGAGCGGAGATGCTAAATAGGGGCGGCTATCGTTATTACCGACACCCGTGCTCCCGGAATTCTGAGGATTTGGCGGGCGCAGCTTTCTACCGTGGCACCGGTGGTAAATACATCGTCCACAATTAAAAAATGCCTGCCGGCAAAACGTGTCTCCTGCAAGGCAGTATCCGACAGACAGAACGATTCCTTGGCATTTTCCCAACGTGCAGCCCGGTTCTTTCTAGTCTGGCTTTCCGATACATTCCGCTTTTTCAGCAACGTCTTTTCTATTGTCATTTTTGGAAAATATTCGCTGATTCCTTCGGCAATGCGGAGGCTTTGATTGTATCCCCGTTTCTTCTCTTTTTGGGGATGCAGAGGCACGGGGATCATAAAATCGGGAACACTAAAGGCACTGGAGGCCTTGAGTCTTTCTCCCGTTATGCGTCCCAGAAAAAGTCCGGTTTCGGAACGTCCGTGGTATTTGAGTCCGTGGAGCATGTTCTGTACAATGCCCTGTTTTTTAAAAACCAGTATCGCCGTGGCAAATTCCACCTTTATCCGTCCGGCAAGTTCCATAAAGACGGGATTGCGTATTTCATTCTCGAACCTTGTAAAAGGCAGTTGTTCCGCGCACCGCCAGCAGAGCACCCGTTCGTTGGTATGCAGTTCCTTTCCACATCCGGCGCAGGTTTCAGGATAAAGAAAATGGAGGCAACTGTTTGCCAAAGATTTAAGATTCAGCCAAAGCGATGTTTGCATCTTGCCAAATTTAGGGTTACCTTTGCCCTAAGGCTAAAACATAAAAGAAAACGACATGGCAGCTTCATCAAAAAGAAAAGAAAGGGTATTGTATTTCATTATCGTTCTCCTGATTTTGGTATCGGGTTTTATGGGGTATAAGATGTACAGGGCGGAGGTTGAACGCGAAAAGAGTTTTACACAGGGTGTGGAACTTAAAAGCGAACTGGATAAGGTGATGGACGAATACACCACCGTCAAGATGGAGAATCAGGACCTTTCCGCGCAAATGTCTGAAAAAGACAGTATAATCTTGGCCAACAAGGCGGAGATAGAAAAACTGATTGCCACGCAAGCCGATTATAATAAGATTCGTCGCAAACTTGAACTTTTGCGCAAGATCACGCAAGAATACGTGGTAAGGATCGATTCTTTGGTAGTTGCCAATCAGGCACTTACCGAAGAAAACACACAGATGAAGGAAACTGTTACCCGTTTTCAGCAAAAAAACACGCAATTGGAAGCCGACAAGGTGCAGTTGCAGGAAAAAATAACGGTGGCTTCGGTGCTTCAGGCAATCGATATCCATGCGCAACCGGTGCGGCTTCGTGCCGACGGTAAGGAAATCGCCACCGACCGTTCCCGTCGTGTAACCCGCATCAGCCTGCATTTCAATCTGAGCGAAAACAAACTTACCGAACCGGGTCTCAAAACAGTTTATGTGCGCGTTTCCCGTCCCGACGGAGTGGTGATGACCTTGGGTAGCGACGATATCTACACGTTCACCCTCAAGGGCGAAAAACAGCCCTATACCATGAAGCAGGAAATAGACTACCGTAATGCGGTGCAGGAAGTAAAGATGCATTGGGATCGTCATGATACGGAAGTACCGGCCATGTCGGGTCGCTACGAGGTGAGGATTTATATGAATGACGAAGAAATCGGTCAAAGTGAATTTTCTATCCGCGATTAATCCTGAATCCGATTTGCTTTTCAGATGCGTTGCGGCGTAGATATAGGCGGAACCAATGTCCGTGTGGGATTGGTGGATGATGCGGGCAATATCGTGGATCACGATGTTGTCCGCAGTTCGCTTTATGAAACGGCAGACGATTTGGTGTTGGCCATCGCCTATACCATTCTGCGTCTTGCCAAAGTAAATGGCGTGAAAATAAGCGGCATCGGGGTAGGATGCCCCAATGTCTGCCCCCTCGACGGTACGGTGGAAAACGCCGCCAATCTGAGGTTTAAACAGAAATTTTCGTTCAAAGAGCTTTTCCATAGATACTTTCCCGATATTCAGGTGACGGTGGATAACGATGCCAATGCCGCCACCATTGGAGAAAGGGTATATGGCAAAGGGCGCGGTCTCAAGGATTTTATTGTCGTTACCATCGGCACGGGGGTGGGCAGCGGTATTGTGAGTGATGGTAAATTGATTTACGGATGCAACGGTCAGGCCGGTGAAATAGGCCATATGATAGTGGAAAACGCCGGACGTTCCTGCGGTTGCGGGCGAGATGGATGTCTGGAGCGGTATGTGGCCGCCGCAGGCCTTTGCCAAACCTACGCCGAATTTTGCGCCGCCGCTTCTTTGCCCTGCAATGCGCACGACAGCCGGACCATCGCCGCTTTGGCGCGGGACGGCAATGAACAGGCTTTGCAAACCTACGAAAACGCAGGGCGTTATCTCGGCTTGGCGTTGGCAAATGTGGCTTGTGTTACAGCACCCTCCCATATCTTTATATTCGGAGGTGTGGCACAGGCCGGTGAACTGTTGTTGGAACCTGTCCGTCGTCATTTCAATCAAAATCTCCTTTATTGTTATCGGAATCAAATCGGGATAGAACTTTCGGGTTTGATGTCGAACCAACACAATGCCGCCATATTGGGGGCTGCCGCACTGTTAGGATAGGTGGTCTATCCGCCCAAAGGTGAAAAGGCATCGGGTATATGCGCCACCACGCGGCATCCGTTTCCGTTCCGCTCCACCCATACAATATCGAACCGTATATCTTCCGTCCATTTTTTCTCGCGTACGTATTTCGCCGCTGCCGAATAGAGAAACATCTGTTTGCGTCTATTTACTGTATAGGGTGCCGATACAAGGCTGTCGGGCGCGCGGGTCTTGACTTCGACAAACACAAGGGTGTTGTCTTTAAGCAAAATAAGGTCTATCTCCCGATGGGCATAACGATAGTTCGACGCAAATACTTCATAGCCCTTCAGCCGCAGGTAGGCGGCCGCCAGTACTTCTCCCGCCATGCCGGCTCTGTAGGCGGACATTTTTCGTGTCTTTTTCAGAAAGGTGATCATCCGATGTTTTTTAGATAAACGCTTCAAACGGAAATTATCGGGATTTTGTTTGCAAAAAAGTTTTCAACATACAAAAACTGCATGATAATCAATATTGTTTTGATAATACACGTTGTCTCGAATTTCAAAAAAATTGTGTAGTTTTGGTCTGCGATTGCAGAAACAAAGCAAGAAGCATCGCAGATAAACCCTTAAAAACATATATCATGATTAAGACAAAAAAATGGATCTGCACGGTTTGCGGTTTTGTTTATGAAGGCGCCAATCCTCCCGCCAACTGTCCCCAATGCAAAGTGGGTGCCGATAAGTTCAAGGAATTGGTAGAAGACGACAATGTTCTTTCGTTTGTTACCGAACATCAAATTGGTGTTGCCAAGGATTGCGACGAAGAAATGAAGAAAGACCTGAACAACCACTTTATGGGTGAAGCCACCGAGGTGGGCATGTATCTGGCCATGAGCCGTCAGGCAGACCGCGAAGGTTATCCCGAAGTGGCGGAAGCCTTTAAGCGCTATGCGTTTGAAGAAGCTGAGCACTGTGCCAAATTTGCCGAACTTTTGGGCGATATGGTATGGGATACCAAGACTAATCTCGAAAAACGCATGCATGCCGAAGCCGGTGCCAATGCCGACAAGATGCGCATTGCCAAACGCGCCAAGGAACTCAATCTGGATGCGATTCACGATACGGTTCACGAAATGGCTAAAGATGAAGCACGCCACGGACAGGGTTTCGCCGGCCTTTACAACCGCTATTTCAAGAAGTAGTTGGTTTTATCCCTTGTGGCTTTGCCACTTGCTGGAAAGATAGTCTCCTTCCAAGAATTATTCGGAGCTTTGCCCCTCATGATTCTTTGGGGGGAGGCTTTACAAAAAAGACAGAGGAGAGCAGGGAATCCCTTCTCTCCTCTGTGTGTATAAGGGGGTGAGGGGAAAAAATAAGCCGCAGGCTCATTTTTTCCCCTCACCCCCTTATACATGACAAGCCGCGCTTTCGCGCGGCTTGTCACCTTTTCTTGTAGCGGGGACGAGAATTGAACTCGTGACCTCCGGGTTATGAATCCGACGCTCTAACCAACTGAGCTACCCCGCCAAGTTTCGAGGGTGCAAAAGTAATAAAAAAAATTAAACTGCCACACCGGACATGGAAAGCCAAATAAATTTGGCTTTTGCGCTCGACTTTTAGTACCTTTTGCTTCGCAGAAGGTACGGCGTCTCGGCAAAGAAAACATCCCTTTTCAAGGCATGTTTTCTTCCAAGCCCGTTATGGCATAATCCAAGCAAGCTTGGCTTCTGCCACACCGGACATGGAAAGCCAAATAAATTTGGCTTTTGCGCTCGACTTTTA
>CAYTCD010000015.1:9233-10560 GCA_964436335.1 uncultured Bacteroidaceae bacterium | reverse complement strand
GTACCTTTGTTGTTTGATAGTTCGATGTTTAGGTATGAAAAAGATCAAGATGCTCGATCTCAGGGCGCAGGATAGACGGTGCCGGAGAAAGATTAGGAAAGGAATCAAACGGGTTGTCAAGTCGGTTGATTTCATCAACGGCAAGGAAGTGGGCGTGTTTCAACGGCGGATGGAAAGTTTTCTCGGCGTGAAGCATGTTATCCCTTGCGGGAGCGGCACGGACGCGATTCAGATTTCCCTAATGGCATTGGATCTTGCTCCGGGCGATGAAGTGATAGTGCCTGCCTTTACTTTTGTGGCAGCGGCTGAGGCGGTGCGGCTCTTGGGCCTGAAACCGGTCTTCGCCGACATAGACGTGAATACCTTCAATATCGATCCGGCTGCGGTGGAACGTGCCGTGACAGACCGTACCCGCGCCATTATTCCGGTGCATCTTTTCGGTCAGTGCGCCGATATGACCTCCATTATGGAGATTGCCGCAAAATATCGTTTGTTTGTTATTGAGGATGCCTGTCAGGCATTGGGTTCCGACTATATAATAAGAGAAGGTACCGGTCAATTGCAGATGGGACCTTTTACCTACGATTATCGTTGTACTGAACATGGTATCCGCAAAAAAGCGGGAACCATCGGCCATATAGGTTGCACGTCTTTCTTTCCGAGTAAAAGTTTGGGTGCATACGGCGACGGTGGGGCGGTGTTCACCAACGATGATGAACTGGCCGACCGAATCCGCAAGATTGCGAACCATGGTGCGGGCAAACGCTACATCCACCAATATATCGGCGTTAATTCCCGATTGGATACCATACAGGCCGTGGTGCTCAATGCCAAACTGCCGTTTGTGAACAAGCATGCCGAAAAGCGTGGCAGGATTGCGGCTTTCTACGATAAGGAATTTGTGAGCTGCATGCAGTTGAAAGTGCCTTCGCGTGCACCGCATTCCACGCATATCTATCATCAGTATTGTCTGCTTTGCCGTAGTGAACGCGAACGCAACGCCTTGCAGTTTCATTTGGAAAGTTGGGGTATTCCCACGCGGGTCTATTATCCGCTTCCATTGCATCTGCAACAGGCTTTTGCCGGCTTGGGGTATAGAAAAGGCGATTTTCCGGTGGCGGAAAATGTGTCCAAACGCATTATGGCCATTCCGATTCACCCTAATCTCAAACGTCGTCAAATCCGCTATATCAGCAGGGGAATACTGAGTTTTTTTGATTAAATTCGCACTTTGGTACGTGTTACGCTGAGCGCAGAGGCCGAATTTGTGGACTGCCGAGGCGAGAACTGAGCGGGTGAAATTCAAGGTTTGAGGCCCTGTAGTTCA
>CAYTCD010000015.1:0-9223 GCA_964436335.1 uncultured Bacteroidaceae bacterium | reverse complement strand
GGGTTCGATTCCCCTCGGGTCTACAAAAATATCAATTATCAATAAGTTGCAATTCTGTGCACCCGATTTTACACCCTGTTATTCAAAACAGGGTGTTTTTTTTGTTGAGAACAGAAGTCAAATTCACTAGAACTATGCCGAGGCCAAGTGATGTTAGCATAAAAAAGAAACGGAATACGGTTTCCCGTATTCCGTTTCTTTTTTATGCTAAGCCCCGAAAGGCTTGGCAAGCTTAATTAGCGAACCACAAATTTCATAACGGCGATTCCCTTGTCGGTGGTAACACGGGCAAAGTAGATGCCGGAATTGAGTTTGCTTACGCTGTAACGGTAGTCGGTGGTGTTGAGGGCATTGGATTGGTAAACCATCATGCCGGCTACGTTTAAGATGTCCACTTGGTTGATAACCGCATCCTGCGCGTGGATGGTAATCATTTCCTTGGCAGGGTTGGGATAAACCGAAAGTTGGGTGGCTATGTTCTTGGCAACGTTTTCGTTGGCTACATCGCCGCAAACCGTGATATCATCAATCATAAAGATGAAAGCGTCTTCCGAAACACACTGGATAGCCAGATAGACATCTTTTCCGGAGTATTCTTTCAGATCGATGGTCACTTCCTGCCATTCTTCCGCCGGGGCTTCACGGGTCGCGCCAATCTTCTGGAAACTTTCAATCTTGTCATCTGTGCTCGAAATCAATACATTGTATTTTTCCAAGCCATATTGATTATTGTAAGTCTTTACAAAGAACTTCATGTATTCTTTGCCGTCCACGATTTTCAACTTGGGAGAAATCAGCCAGTCGTTATTCACACCAGACTGGGCACAGAACGCTGCACCCAAACGTTCTCCGCTATGGGCAACCATAGATCCGTCTTCCGTAAGGCCGACTAATTCGGGATTGAAAGAGATGAAGGCGAAAGGTTCATCATCGTGGGGGAAAGTAATACCTTGGAATCCATAAATCAAGGAACCATCCACGTCAACCGTTCTCCATGCGGGGTTGAAGCCGTCGATGGCAAAGTCTTCGCAATATTCGAAGTTCAGGGTGTAGGGATCGGCCGGTTCCAAGGTGTTTACGGTTTTGGTGACGGTGTCGTTGGAAAGGTCTTCATCGCCTTCAAGTGCGGAGAATACGGTAAGAACGTATTCGCTGCTGGGGGCGGAAAGATCGGTTACAAAGGTTACTTCTCCTTTGCCATAGGCACCGAGGGCAACTTGTTTAGTGGCAACCACCTTACCGTTTACAATAAGAGAAATGGGGGCGGTAACCGCTTCGTAGCCTAAGTTGGAAACATTGGCCGCTACTTCCTGATTTTCGGCGAACAATCCGGTTGCTTTGGGTTTGGTGATTTCCTGTACGAAAACATCTTTTGCTTTCGGTTTGGAATCAGGGCCGAAGACGGCACGGATAGCGGGCGTTCACAGATTGTCCTGATAGCTGACGGGAGTGTTCGTGGTTACATAAAGACCCACACCGGGTGTCTGGTCGCAAATCAGACCGTAGAAAGTAGAAGTGGTCTGGATGGCGGAGATCATGTATTCGCCGGCTTCCAAAATAATGGCGGGAACTTCGTAATCCCTTTGTCCGCCGGTTGTGCCTCTGCGAACGGAAGTTTCGTAAATCAGATCGCCAAGCATGCTGGTTGCGCTGTTCCATTTATGGATACGGATTCCTACCGTCAGATCGCTTTCGAGTTCCATCCATCCCAAAGAAACGGCGGTCAATGTATCTTTGGCCACCAAGGTGAAAGGAATACCGCAACCGATGCTACCCTGTGCACCGATACCGTATTCATCGCTTTCGTACATGTCTTCGGTTGCATAATCGTAAGCCATCACGTAAGAACTTACTTCAACTTCTTGTTCCAAGGTGTTGTCGTATTGTGTGGCTTCGGCTTCGCCCGGGAGTTTAACGGTGGCTGTAAACTCGGCTTTGTCGCCGACTTTGAGACCACTCACAGTTAAAGGAACATTAACACGGATAATGGAATCAGCGCCGATATTGGCTACGTTCGCACTACCTATCACGTTTTCGCCCAATTTTACTTCAACGGTGGCGTTCATGGCCAGTCTTCCTCGGTTCTGAACAATCGCGGTCGCGGTAAAAGTACCGTTTACCTGTTCAACCGGCGTTAAACGGGCCAAACCGGTGTTGAAGGCATTCAAACGGGCATCGTTATCGGCAACTTCGGTGATCATGATGTTCCGAAGGCCCATCAGACCTTGAAAATCGGCCGAGAAATAAATGGCGTAGGTTCCGTTAGCGGTCGGTTGCAACATGATATCCATGGATTCCCAATCTTCAACGAGAACCTCTTCTCCTTCATAAACGGTTTCCCAATCTGCGATGGGTTCGGAGGTCATACCGAAACCGATATGATAATCTTCGGGGTATAAGAAAAAGCCCCACAAATTCATTCCGGCCCAATAGTCATAGGAGAGGCGGTAAACTTTGCCGGCTTCCAATTCGAAACATCTCGAGACAAGAGGTTCGCCAGGTTCGAAATTGGCTTCAGCAACGGAGGAACCATCAAGTTCGCCCATCATCCATGCGTCGGGATTGGCAGGTATAAAGTCATACGCTGCAAGGGCGAAGCTGTAGGGTAATGTGCTCAGACTGGATTTTTTTATGAAGCAACCTACAGTTTCGTTGTCTTCTATGGAGATCTCTTTTGCAAGCGGGGTAACGCCGGCATAAATCACATACAGTGTTTCTGCTCCGGATACATTCACTTTTGTAGTGAACGTATAAGTTTCTTTTTCGCCGGCAGCCAAGGTGGTTGTTATGGTCTGTCTAATCGTGTCGGGTTCAAAATCTTCACTGTCTTCGAAGATATAGTACCAAATTTCGAAGTCTTTCGCATCAGCGGTACCGTTGTTGGCTACCGTCAGCTTGATATCGACGTTTTCTTCCACTTGACAGCTCAGAATGGGCAATTCAAGCGCATCGGCTGCGAGATCTGTCGGAACTCTAACCGTACAGTTGTCTCCGTTACCGGCCATGCTCATTTCGAAAACATAGGAATATCCCTTTTCGAATTCAAAATCGTTCAGTTGCGAGTTTCCTCCGGCAACATATATGTGAACCTCGCCTTCATCGCTCGGATTTACAACCAACACATCGTAAACGCCCGGAGCGATTTCGGTAGAGTCGCTTTCCAAATCCAGCACAGACGTTTCTCCGGCAACCGGCGAAGCGTTCGCGGGGATTTTGATATCCGCCATATCGTAATAGGTGCGGATAATCGCATGGTTGAGACCAGAGTTGAAACTGGTGTCGCAAAGGTGGGCATCCGAGTCAATCAGGATCTGATAACCCGAACCGTCATCCCAGCATTCACCTACAACCAACTTAATCTGAGCTTTTTCAGGATCTTGTGAGGCATAGGTGGCAACATGTTTCAAGATGGGCTTGAAACTCTTAGGCGTTGTGGCCTGCTTTTTGGATTCGTTGATGCCGAATTTTTCAGCAACCTGCGAGTTCAGGATTCGTTTGCTCTGTTGAGCTTTTGCGTTTACCATCGTGGTGGCAGACGTGGTGGGAGCGATGGCTTTTTTTACGGACGGCTGCGCAAAAGCGGCCGACAGCAAAATCGTTGCCGACATTCCCAAGGAAACAAGCATTCTTTTCATAATGGCTGTTTTTTTGATTAATATAAAGGGTTTATTGGTTTTCTTGTTTATGCGTTATACACATTATATATGTGTGAAACTGTTTCTTAACAATACCGCAGTTGGTTTTTTGGGTAAAACTTTACCCAACAAAAATAAGAAAAATTTTTAAGCCGGACAAGAAAATTTACCTAAAGATGGTGTTTTGCCTCTCCTGCACTTGATTACCACTAACCGTAGTAACATTCTTCAGAAAGATGTACCTTTACGGACAAAGGGAGTGTCCGTGAAGGTATATGATGACAGACAGAGCCCAAACATTCTTCAGAAAGATATACCTTTACGGACAAAGGAAGTGTCCGTGAAGGTATATGAGGACAGACAATATCGTAACATTCTTCAGAAAGATATACCTTTGTCATTTGGATAAAACGGCTTTGAAGTGGCTGTGAGAGGATATTGAAGATGCGTTTTTTGTTGAAACATAGTGTGTTAATTGTTTTTTGGGGCTTCTTTCCCTTGGGAGGAGTGTGGGCTCAGGAAACCGATCTCTCTGTTTTTTCGTCTGCGGGAGGAAGCGAAAGGTTTTTCTTGGGAGGCGAAACAGTGGATTGCTATTGGAATATTGGAGAACCGATTACAGAAACATTCGGTACCAGACCCGGTTTTGATGCCTCCAAAAAACGTCTTACACAAGGTTTTGAACAGGGAGAGGGATTTATCGAAGATCCTTTGGATACCCGTGTGGAATGGGTGGAGGGAGATGACTGTCAGATTCAGATCTACCCGAATCCGGTGCGTTCCACCCTCTATGTGCGTCTTTGGGATAAAAGTAACCGGGAATATACGCTTTCCTTGCACAATGTGCAGGGTGTCAGGCTGTACCATGCCGCAGGATTGCGGACCGGCATTCACCGAATGGAATTGCAGGGCTTGCATGATGGGGTGTATTTGCTTGAAATCCAAACGGGTAGTGCTGTCAAGGCTTACAAATTGATAAAAGTATCGTGACCATGAAAAGTTTTTGCCGTAAATTTTTCGGAATCATTGTTTTAATAACGGGTTTATCGATGGGAATGAACGCTGCCGAAGTACCGGGTGCCATCAAGTATCAGGCAGTTTTGCGGGATGTGAACGGAAAGCCTTTGTCGGGCAAGGAAAACATCAATCTGCGGATAAGCCTTCGTTTGGAAGATCCGGTTTCGGGGCAGATTGCCTATAGCGAAGAACATACAGGAATAAACGCCAATGCTTTCGGTATCGTGAACCTTGAGATAGGGCGGGGTTCGGTAACATCGGGCACAACGCTTCAAGATGTAGCTTGGGATGGACACAGCGTTTATATCCAGATAGAAGTGGAAACCGACGGCAACGGTTTCACGAACATGGGTACCTCAGAACTCCTCACCGTTCCCTATGCCTTTATGGCCGGTAATGTGGCAGGTCAGAAGCTCTATGAAAACCTTGACGACAATTTCCTGCCCAAATTCAATGCGGCTAACCGCACTTTGGTAAATTCTGGCCTTTCCCAAACGGGCCGGGATTTGAAGGTGGATGCTTCTTCGATCACATTTCTCAACTCGGCGCAAGGATCCGCCGGCTATACATTTCCTACTTCGGTGGGTAAACGCGGCCAGACTTTGGTATTGGACAATATGGGAAACTTGAAATGGGAAAATATTGAAGGCGTTGGTATCGGTGGCGGTCTGAATGGCGATTTGGACGCGGAGGAAGATGGAAAGTTGATTTACTGGAACAATCCCTTAGGGGAACTTGCCGCGGCTCCCATCACTTATAGATATGCTTCGGATAAAGGTTTTTCGCTGGTAGGCGATATGGATATGAACGGAAATCTGAAATTGAACGGCTCTGTGGATGCGGGAACTTTCAAGACCAGTTCATCCGGTGTGGAAATAAACGGAAAGGTAACGGGTAACAACAACTTGTTGACCGATGATATGGGAGACGCGCAGATTTGGATTGGAAATACACAGACGCCATTGGTTCCCAGAGCGTTGAGTGGTCATGTGCACATGGATAACACGGGTAAAACCCAATTGAATATAGCGTGGAAGGGCTTGCGGCTTTTTCCCGGCAATGCCGCTGCCGGCGCGCCCGATACAGTAGGCCTTGTTCTGTCTTTGGGTGATTCTCTTTGGTTGCGCAATGCGGAAGACACTCTCGATGCGTACAATCAAGGACAGTCGCTCAACCAGACCAACGTAGGCATCGGTACCGATTCTCCGCAAAGTATGTTGCATGTGCAGGGGGGCGATGTGCTGTTTTCTGCCTCGGCCAATACGGATGGCAATACCCCCCGTTTTAGTTGGTATCCGGAAAAATCCGCTTTGCGGGTAGGGGCTCTGAGTCCCGCTAATTCCACAAATTGGGACAAGACGCAGGTAGGCGAATATTCGGTGGCTTTTGGTTTGGATGCATTGGCCGAAAGCGCACATAGCATTGCCCTCGGAAAAGAGGCGACGGTAACGGCACCCCATTCAATGGCCTTGGGGGAATCTGCCTCGGTGGCTTCTCCCAAAGGAGAGGGATTGGCTATAGGTTTGCAGAGTCAAACCACCGCCGACTTTGCCGTGGCGATAGGGAAAGGGGCGAAAGCCAGCGGAGAAAGCAGTTTGGTGCTTGGAAACAACTCCTCGGCAACCGCAAACAACGCCATTGTTTTGGGAAATGATCAAAAGATAAACGCTGCCGCGGTAGGCATAGGGCAATCCAACACAATAGGATTCAATGGATCGGGGGCAGTGGCGCTGGGCATCAATAATCAAGTCGAAGGGAGCAATGCGATTATCATAGGGCAGGACAATAATGTGGGAGAAGGTACGATAGCGATAGGCAAAGGTATAGAAATAAATACCAGCACGCGGTCGGTGGTGGTGGGGGATATTTCCGGTGATTTTAGCAACCTTATCACCGGCCCTATAGTATTGGGTGACGTAGGTATGAAAGATGTGGGCCAAGGCTTGATTGCCGTGGGGCGTGGTCTTGAGGAGGCGAATGGTGGTGGAGGAAACATTACGATGCTGGGTTCCAATCTTATCAATGGAGGTGCTAATAATGAGAGTGGCTATAGAGATATTACCATGTTGGGTGATGGTTATTATGCTGTAAGCGATAAACTTGGAAATTCGTGGGGGAATCCGGTTTTTATGTTTGGATCGACGGCCTTGCTTAATTACACCGGTTACTATGTCGGTTTTCAGATAGACGAAGATGGAACGACGCATTTTATCGGTGATCTTGACGTGGCTGGCAATGTTATTTCGGCGTCCGATTACCGGCTTAAGACCGATATCAGACCGAGGCAGTGGGAGGCTTCGTTTTTGGATTCGATCACGCCGGTGTCTTTCCGTTATAAATCCGATCGAAAACAACGTATGCAACTAGGTTTTATCGCACAGGAAGTGCAGAAATATTTTCCGGAATTGGTTATGTCCGATGCTAAGGGTATGCTGAGTATGAATTATATAGGCTTGGTTCCGGTGCTGTGGCAGATAAATCAACAGATTAACCGGAAGGTGGAAAACTTGGAACGGAAAGTGTCTGAACAGCAACGGCTCTTGGATGAAAAAGAGCGGAAAATCATTGAATTGGAATCGACCTTGAAAGCGGAGATAGAGGCTATCAAGGTAAAAATAGGTATGTGATGCTGGAATACACCAATGCCGTCCTATGGGCGAAAAATCTTGACATATATCAAAAGCGGACCCGTATCCTGGCGGATGTGAATATAACGGTAAACAAAGGCGATTTTGTTTATCTGATAGGCAAGACAGGAACCGGTAAGAGTTCTCTGTTGCGTACGTTTTATGCCGATATCCCTGTTGTGGCGGGTCAGGCCAATGTGGCTGGCTACGATTTGGCTACTTTGCGTAAGCGTGATATCCCTTTTCTGCGTCGCAAATTAGGGGTGGTCTTTCAGGATTTTCAACTCTTGACAGACCGCAATGTTTACGAAAATCTGGCTTTTGTGTTACGGGCCACCGACTGGAAAAACAAGATTGAAATAGACAACCGCATTCAGGAAGTGCTGGATTGGGTGGGCATGGGGACTAAGTCGCACAAGATGCCTTACCAGCTTTCGGGTGGAGAACAGCAACGGCTTTCTATTGCACGTGCCCTGCTCAACAGGCCCGAAGTTATTCTGGCGGATGAACCGACGGGAAACCTCGACCCCGACACTTCCGAAGAAATCATGCGCCTTTTGGTCAATATCAGCAAGGCCGGATGTGCGGTGATGGTGGCTACGCACGATTTTCTCATCATCACCAAGTACCCTTCCGGAATTTTGGTTTGTGAAGACGGGGCGGTGCGCCACGAAACTTTGTAAATACGCTTTTATCGGACTTCCTCCTGCCTCTCTTCGTCGGGATGGTAAGTGTTCAGCAGTTGTTCGGCCTGTTTAAAAGTGCTTGTCCGCATCAATTCGTCCTTGATGGGTTTGAAGTGCGGTATGCCTTTGAAAAAACCGCTGTAGTGTATCTTCATTTCCTGTGCCGCAACCCGTTCTCCTTTGGCTTCTATTTCTTTTTGAAAAAATTCCAGGCACACGTTTTTCCTTTCTGCAAAATCGGGAAGGGGGAGTTCTTTTCCTGTAGCGAAAAAATGTTTTGTCTGCTTAAATATCCTAGGGTTTCCGATAGCCGCCCGTCCTATTAAGACCCCATCCACACCGTAACGTTCTTTCATCATGAGGGCTTTGGCGGCCGAATCTACATCACCGTTCCCGAAAATGGGAATATACATGCGCGGATTGTTCTTTACCGCTCCGATAAGCGTCCAGTCGGCTTTACCTGCATAGAGTTGGGCCCGCGTCCTGCCATGTATGCTGAGGGCGGCGATACCTATATCTTGCAGGCGTTCGGCCACTTCTACAATGGGTTTGCTGTCGGCATCCCAACCCAGACGGGTCTTTACCGTTACAGGAATGGAACTCTTCTGCATGGCCTTTACCACAGCCCCTGTAATGGAAACCATCTTGGGAATATCGCGGAGAATACCCGATCCGGCACCTCTGCTTACAATTTTTCGCACCGGGCATCCCCAATTGATATCGATAAAATCGGGTTTCATACCGGCGGCGATTTCGGCCGCTTCGCACATGCTTTTTTCATCATGGCCAAAAATCTGTATCGCCGTGGGGCGTTCATCCGCCTCAAAGGTCATTTTGGAAAGGGATTTTCCGGCCATCCGCACAAGGGCGTCGGAAGAAATGAATTCGCTTACCAACACATCGGCGCCGTTGGTTTTGCATAGGCTTCGGAAAGGAGCATCGGTAACGGCTTCCATAGGGGAAAGCCATAAAGAAAAAACGCCCGTATCGATATTCCCTATTCGGGCCATGAGGTCTTGCGGTTTTCTATCTCACGGATCCGGGGAAGTACTTTTTTCCAGTGTTCGGGTGTGAGTTTGGCACCGGTTACCTGTACCACTTCTGTTGCCACGGTAGAAGCTATCTGTCCGCATTCCTGCACACCTAAACCGCGACTGAGTCCGTAGAGGACTCCGGCCGCATAACTGTCTCCCGCACCGTTACGGTCGGTCTTTACCACTTTGTCGGCCGAAATGTGAGCGCGTTTGCCCCGGTGCAT
>CAYTCD010000014.1:0-28441 GCA_964436335.1 uncultured Bacteroidaceae bacterium | reverse complement strand
TGCCGGCCTCCACCTTGAGCTCTTCGCTCGTATGCGTGGAATAGCCGTTGCGCTTCACCTGTAGCTTGTAGGTGCCCGGTTCGATATTGCTCAACTGAAAGGAGCCGGCGGTATCGGTCATCGCCTGCGTGTTGGTCGGTTGCAGGGCCACACTCGCCAACGGAATCGGCTGGCCCGTGGCCTTGTCGGTCACGATACCTTCAATCGTTCCCTTGCGGGTGGAGCCGCCATTCTGCTCGTCATCCAAGGGTTTCTTCTCGCAGCCTGCGAATACGCCCGCCAACAGGCATAAGCCCGTCAGTACGTAGAGTAGTTTTTTCATTCTCCGGTTGATTTTATTGTTATTATACCCATGCAAAAGTACGATTGTTTTTGTTATAATACAAAATATAGCTATATTTGCACCAACAAAAAATCATATAGGATATGAAATACATTATAATTGATCGGGACAAGTTGAATAACATTTTCTTAACAGTAAAAGATGAAATTAATAATCAACCATCTATGGTATGGGTAAGGTGGTTCGGATTTTTATTTTCAATGACAATAACACTTGGGGTGACTGTCTGCTCTACAACTGACTATAGACGGGACTATATTTACTACATATTTATTATAATTCTTGTTATTTTATCACTGATTATAATTGTATTGACTCTAACTTATAAAAATAAGATTATTAAATATTATTTTTCAAACAATACGAAAATTCTTGAACTGGACTTGATACAACAGAAAATAGAAGATGCTTCAGAATATAAAGAAGAACAAACATTAATAGTATTAGATATTAAAGAAGGCAAAGAATATCTTTTTCCTGTTGCGAACAATGATAGACGAAGGAATTGCTATATGTTTCCATTTCTTAAGAATATGGAAGCATATAGGCAAGAGGATGGCCAATTTAAAAATGAAGAAATCATTGAGCAGGTGCAGGGTATGTTGGATACGAAGTTACTTTTAAACTTTTGCGAGATACAAAATATGGATGTTCGGGGTACTGCCCTTAATATGGAGGATCTTATGGTCGATTTCCATTTCAAGTATATACATTTATATCCAGAATCGGCCTTTTTGAAGAGTCATTTTCAAGATCTTATATCAAAAAAATATAAATACAAGTCAATTCGAGAGTTGGTGGAAAATAGAGAAACTATTTTGAATAACACACTTGCTGTCACTTCTATTGAAAATAATCTGCAATCTATCCAAAAAAGTGTACAATGTTATTCTCATAGAAAAACCGGAATAGTATGGAATATAGACAAAGAATGTGATGTTAATTGTAGGATGTGTGCATATGGAACGAAAATCGACAGAAAAATGACTCTTGCTCAAAAAAAGAGAGTAATAGATGCAATGCATGATATTGATGTCAATAGTTTGGATTTTGCAGTGGGTTCAAAAGTGGAAATAGACGAACTTAAGGAAATAATATTATATGCAAGAGAAATACATCCTGTTATGGACATTAAGCTTACGGCGACGGCGGTTATATTAGAGAAGATAGAATCTGATTTTTTTAAGAACAACAATATAGGTGTTGATATTACTTATGATGTGCCTACAAATCTAACAAGTGATTCCCAATATAGGCCTTGTTCTTATAATAAAGAAAATTTTAAAATAGCCAAGGACCTAATAACTGAAGGAGTGAAAGTACATGCTCATGTTGTCATACATGAACAGAATACGGAGCATATTGAATATTTGCAAGAAATCACAGGTGTACTAAATAAAATAGGTATAGAAGAAATATTATATATAAGATTGATGCCTGTTGGAAGATTGAGATTGAAAGACTATCCCAATGTGTTGCTTAGAAAAGACTCGTACAGTGGATTGTTGGCTATTGTTAAGAATGATCCTGATAGATTAAAGTTACATTGCGCACTACAGGGTCTAACAGGTGAGAATGTTTCTTGTCAGTTAGGATGTAAAAAGTTAGGTATCAGTCCAAACGGAGACGTATTCTCATGTCCCTGGGCAGAACATTTAGATATAAATAACAGGAAAAATCCTTTTTACATTGGAAATATCATTACTTCAAATTTTTCATTTGTTAATATGTTATTGCGTAGCGACAATTATAATGATATTTTGAAGAATAATTACAAAAATCAACCACATTGCAAAATATTTGCGTATTTGGCGGGTGGAGCATTCGAATATAGAGATAGGCTATATTCGAATATATAGCATTGTGATGGAGTACTTTTAAACCAATAAGATTGACAAAAGAGAACTTTGTCAATCTTATTAGTTTGTATTCTCAATGTACGCATCACGAAAACGCCCGAAAAAAGTGGAGACCGACGGAGAAAATATCACCCTAAAAACCTTGTTTGATATTGTAGAGCGCGGTTTAGGCGGACGGATCAAGATTGAGGTACAGACATAAGGCCGTCTATTCCCCCACCACGATGCTCTCCCGCAGTTTCTTGGGGAGTTTGGAGAGGGTGGTTTCGTAGGCAAGACGCACTAAATCGAAGATTTCTTTATCCGATACGTCGCTGTTGAAATACACGCTGTTCCAGTGCCGTTTGTTCATGTGCCAGCCCGGGCGCACACCCTCGTATCGCTCGCGCAGTTCTTCCGCCTGTTCCGGCGGACATTTCAACAGGCAGAAATCAAACTCGTCCACGTGTATCACGCAGAACCATTTGGTTGCCACCGAAAACACCAGGAAACCACGGTTATGCTCGTTCCGTCCTTGCGCCCACGGCATCGCTTCTTCCGCCCCCGGCAGCGAAAGGCAGTATTCTCTGAATTCTTCTATGTTCATAATGAGTCATTCTTCTTATAAATAAACCGGGCGAGGCCGTAGATGGAGCGGCGGAAACCGGGGCGGTGGGAGAGGAGGTGCCGGAACCAGTCGAGATGCTTGCCGGCAAAGCGCACCACTGCGCCTACGTAGAACATGGCAAAGAGCGTTCCCACACCGATGATATGCCACTGCCACGCGCCGAAAAAGGCGTAACAGGCCGCGATACCGAGCAACACGAGCGATATATCCACGCAAATCTTCACCTTGGCGAAATCGAAACCCGTAACGCGGCTCACCGCCACGGGAAAGCCCTCGCCGGGCATCGTGACGCTTCCGCAACATACCTCGAGCGCGATGCCGAAGCCCAGCACCGTGCACCCCACCGCCTGCGCCAAGGCCTTTTGCCACAGGCTGATGGGAACGAGCCACGAGGTGAGCGACATGCTGATGTCGATGAGCGTTCCGAACAGGAATCCTATCACCAACTGAAACAGCTGCACCCATTCGAAGCGTTTGCGGAGCACCAGAATCTGCCCGAACACCAGCACGAAATTCATAATATAGGTGTATTGGCCTATCGTGAGGGCCGGCACCAGGCCTTGTTTGCCCGCGCTCTCGAACACGTAGGGCAACACGCTGATGACGCTGGAGCCCAACATGGAGCGCACGCACACGGCCACGCCGAGGGTCATGATAAACAGCGAAATCAACAGCAGGAAATGCTGCCAGCAAAAGGAAATCACTTTTTCGCGTCTGCTTGGGTTCGCGGCTTGGGAATTGACTTTCTGCATAATGAAGGGAAATTTCCCGCCGGCCTTGCCAACGGGTGGGCGAAATTACGGAAATTGTGGCAAAAATGGTTGGATTTCCCTTAACCGGGGTTAGTTTCCCTGCTCCCGATCTTGTATCTTTGTCATCGTAAAACCTTACAGCCCCATGAAACGTATCATCACATTCATCCTTCTTATTCCAATAGCATTGCAAGCCATGGCACAACAAAAAATCATCCAGACCGCCGGACATGACGCGCTCGGCGAGTTCGCGCCCGAGTTCGCGCATCTCAACGACGATATCCTGTTCGGGGAAGTGTGGAGCCGCAATCATCTGCTGAGCCTCCGCGACCGCAGCCTCGTCACTCTTACCGCACTGGTGAGTCAAGGTATTACAGACGGTTCGCTTACCTATCATCTGCAGGAGGCCAAGAAAAACGGCATCACCCGTACCGAAATCGCCGAAATCTTGACCCATGTGGCGTTCTATGCCGGTTGGCCCAAGGCATGGGCGGCGTTCCGGCAGGCCAAGGAGGTGTGGAACGAGGCGGAAACGGCCACAGATGCCAAGGCGGCGTTCCAAAGGGAAATGATTTTTCCGGTGGGTGAACCCAATACGGCCTACGCAAAATACTTTATCGGCAATAGTTATCTGGCGCCTCTTTCTTCGGAACAGGTGGAGGTGGCCAATGTGACGTTTGAACCGCGTTGCCGCAACAACTGGCATATCCACAAGGCGGAAAAGGGTGGCGGCCAGATGCTTATCGGCGTGGCGGGTCGCGGTTGGTATCAGGAGGAGGGCAAGCCGGCGGTGGAAATCCTGCCGGGCACGGTGATTCATATCCCTGCCAACGTAAAGCATTGGCACGGGGCGGCGGCCGATTCGTGGTTCGCGCACTTGGCTTTCAGTGTGCCGGGCGAAAAAACGGAAAACGTTTGGCTCGAAGCTGTTTCGGACAAAGACTACAATAATTTGGAATCACGGGAATAAAATATTAATATAATGAAGACAGTAAGATTAGCCCTGCTGCTGGCAAGCGTTCTTGGTTTCGCTTTCCATGCAGGAGCGCAGACAAAAAACAATCAGGACATGAAAACGGAAAAGAAAGTGTTGGTGGTTTTCTTCTCCCATACGGGCGAGAACTACGGCGTGGGCAACATCACCAAGGGCAACACGCATATCGTGGCGGAAATGATTGCCGAAATCACGGGCGGAAAACTCTTTGAGATTGTGCCCGAAAAGGATTATCCCAAAGAATCCTACAACGATTGTGTGACGATGGCCAAGCAGGAAAAGGAAGCGGGCGCACGTCCGGCCGTCAAGGGCGACATCGCGGTGGAAGACTACGATGTGGTGTTTATCGGCTATCCCAACTGGTGGGCGGATATGCCGATGCCGGTCTATACGTTTATCGAAAAGCACGATTGGAGCGGCAAGCAGGTATATCCTTTCTGCACGCACGAGGGCAGCGGTCTCTCGGAAACGGAACGCTACATCGCCGATGCCTGCAAGGGGGCCACGGTGGGCAAAGGTCTTGCCATGAAAGGCACCACGGCGCAGAAATCGCAGGATTCCGCCCGCAAATCCGTACAATCCTGGCTCGAAAAAATCGGGTTGACGAAGTAGATTTATTATGAGGCCGGAGAATAGAAACAGGCTGTTGCAACTTTTAACGCAACACCAATCGTTGGGGATTTCAGAACAACTGGATTACAACAAATTCTACCTCTATTCTATCATTGCGCATTCCACCGCCATCGAAGGCAGTACGGTTACGGAATTAGAAGCGCAACTGCTTTTTGACGAAGGCATCACTTCCAACCTCCGTAGCATCAACGAGCAGAACATGAACCTCGACCTGCGGGATGCCTACCTTTTCGGCATGGAATGGATTAAATGCCACCACCCGATAGACACCGCATGGCTTATCTCACTGGCGGCAAAAGTAATGGCACGTACCGGCAGCGAATACCACTGTATGGGCGGCGATTTCTCGGCGGCAAGAGGGGAGTTGCGCTTGCTGAACGTTACCGCAGGTGCCGGCGGAAAGTCTTACATGAACTATCTTAAAGTACCTGCACGGTTGGAGGCTTTTTGCAACGAATTGAACCGGCGGCGCGCTACGCTTGATTGCTCCATACGGCCGCTGTTTATGAACTGAGTTGGTGGGCTCATTTCGAATTGGTCACCATTCATCCCTGGACGGACGGCAACGGGCGAACCTGCCGTTTGCTGATGCATCTGTTGCAAATGGAGTTTGGCGTACTACCCAACAAAGTGCTCAAACAAGACAAGGCGGAGTATATACAGGCCCTTATCGACACCCGGGAATCCGAAAATATCGAAGTGTTTTACGATTGCATGGCGCAATTGCACTGCCGGCATCTACAAGAAGAAATCGATACCCACCGGCAATCCCTCTAACAACGTTTAATTTAAGCCGAGAGCAGAGACCAAGCTTGCTTGGGCTATGCCGAGGCGGGTTAAAGGTCGGATAAAATCCAACGTTTAACTTAAGCCGAGAGCAGAGACCAAGCTTGCTTGGGCTATGCCGAGGTGGGTTAAAGGTCGGATAAAATCCAATCTTTTACCTCTGCCAACAAAAAGGAACGCCTCGGAAAATTCCGAGGCGTTCCTTTTATAACGCATCCAAAATCGGAGGCAGTAAAAATTGATTTTGGATGGTGAGATGCAAGGCGGGCGCTGCAGGATGCGAGGGAGCGTACTGAAGTACGTGACCGAGCGAGCCTGCAACGCCCAACGCGGCAGATTACCGTCCAAAATTAATTGTTACCATTTTCGGCCGCTTCCATGGCGTCTTTCAGGTTCGAAAGCGCGGCAATGTCGCCCAAAGTCGTCTTTTCGGACGATTCGTTGAGCTTCTTCACTGCCTTGGCAGTGTTGTCGGCGTTCTTACGGTTTTCGTTTTCCGTCTTGGCGCGTTCCTCAGCGGCTTCTTCCTGGTGAATCCGGGTGTGGGAAACCACGATACGCTTGTTTTCCTTGCTGAATTCGATCACCTTGAAGTCGGCCTGTTCGTCCACCTTGAGGTTGCTGCCGTCGGCTTTCTGCATATGGCGGTTGGGGCAGAAGCCTTCCACGCCGTAGGGCAGTACGATAACGCCGCCCTTGTCGTTGGCCGAAGCCACCGTTCCCTTCTGGATGCTGCCCACCGAGAACAAGGTTTCGTAAACATCCCAGGGGTTTTCTTCCAACTGCTTGTGGCCGAGGCTCAAGCGACGGTTTTCAACATCGATATCCAATACAATGACATCGATTTTTTCGCCGATCTTGGTAAATTCGGCAGGATGTTTGATTTTCTTGGACCAGCTCAGGTCGGAGATATGGATCAAACCGTCGATGCCTTCTTCCAGTTCCACGAAGATACCGAAGTTGGTGAAGTTGCGCACCGTAGCCGTGTGACGCGAGCTTACCGGATATTTTTCAGCGATATGCTGCCAGGGATCCGGCGTAAGTTGCTTGATGCCCAAGGACATCTTGCGTTCGTCGCGGTCGAGGGTGAGGATAACGGCTTCCACTTCGTCGCCCACTTTCAGGAATTCCTGAGCCGAGCGCAGGTGCTGCGACCAGGACATTTCCGAAACGTGGATAAGACCTTCCACACCGGGAATGATTTCCACGAAAGCACCGTAGTCGGCCAAAACGACTACTTTGCCCTTTACCTTGTCGCCCACCTTCAATTCGGGGTCGAGCGAATCCCAAGGATGCGGGGTAAGTTGTTTGAGACCGAGAGCGATACGTTTCTTGTTTTCGTCGAAATCCAAGATAACCACGTTGATCTTTTCGTCCAGTTTCACCACTTCTTCGGGGTGGTTTACACGGCCCCAGCTCAAGTCGGTGATATGGATCAAACCATCTACGCCGCCCAAATCGACGAACACACCGTAGGAGGTGATGTTCTTGACCGTTCCTTCCAGAACCTGTCCTTTTTCGAGCTTGGACATGATTTCGGCCTTCTGCTGTTCGATTTCGTCTTCGATCAGCGCCTTGTGCGAAACCACCACGTTCTTGTATTCGTGGTTGATTTTCACAACCTTGAATTCCATCGTCTTGTTGACGAACACATCGTAGTCGCGGATAGGTTTCACGTCGATCTGCGAACCGGGCAAGAAAGATTCAATGCCGAATACATCCACAATCAAGCCGCCTTTTGTACGGCTCTTAACGTAACCGTTGATGATTTCCTGGTTGTCGTAAGCTTCGTTGATGCGTTCCCAAGATTTGAGGATACGCGCTTTCTTGTGGGAGAGAACCAATTGACCGGTAGCGTCTTCCTGGCTTTCCACATAAACTTCCACCTTGTCGCCGGGCTTGAGGTCGGGATTGTAGCGGAATTCGGAAACGGGAATGATACCGTCGGACTTATAGCCGATGTTCACCACCACTTCGCGGTTGTTCTTGGAAACGACAAAGCCTTCTATCACTTGCTGGTCGGCAATCTGCTTAAGCGTGTTGCCGTACTGTTCGTCAAGCGGGCTTTGATTGGCATCCTTTTCTTTTTCCTTTTTGATTTGGTGATGAGAAAGGGAATCCCAGTCGAATTCTTCGATTCCTGTTTTAGCAAATTCGTTTGCCATTAGGGTAAAAATTGCGGCGATTGCAACGTTTAATCCGGAAGACGTGCAGGTTTCGCCATGTTTAACATATTTGTTAAGAGCCTGTACCGGATTGAATCTACAGGCTCAAAAGCGCCCGCGAAGATACGGAAAAAATCAATCGGTTCTACAAAACCGGGTACTATTAAATATAGGTGGATGCGGAAAAAAGGTGGAGAGTTAGATAATGGAAGAAATAGAAAAACTGAATCTGACGATTTGGCATGATTTTTTGCCTTAGATTGGAAAAAAGGAAAAAGAGAAAAAAAACGGGAAACGGGTGGATTTTTGTTTTTCGGCAGGGAAGGGGAGTGTGGGATGGATTTTTTTGAGAACATCGCGCAAAAAGCTTCTTTTGGAATTTTGGATTAGGGTGGAAGTCTTGAGTTTTTTGTAAACGATAGAGATGATGATAGGGGCTGTTTTTGTGTATGGATGTAATTTTAATAGCTGTTTTGCTGGTTGTGTTTTGTCAATGGTTGGTTTTGTTTATTTTTGTGGTGTTGTTTATGTATAATATGTTTATAATGAGATTTTAATTCTTGCTACATAAAGTGTTTGTATAATAAAATTAATGTCTATGTTGTGTCTTGTTGTGTTTTTGTATGTAATAAATTGTATGTGAGTAATATTATATTGTTTTTTAAAGTTTTAGTTTATGATTTTGTTGGATGTGAGTTTGTTTATTGTTGTAAAAAGATGTAATTTTACAAATGAAAACTTTCGGATGCCGTGTCGAACGGTTTTTGATTTAATGATGTAAATTTATGATTAAAAGAATTGAGCTTGTAATTCAATCTCAGAATCTCACCCCTTCGCAGTTTGCTGACCGGATTGGCATCCAGCGTTCCGGTTTGTCGCACATTTTGTCAGGGCGAAACAATCCGAGTTTGGATTTTGTGCAAAAAGTTTTGGTAGCTTTCCCCGATTTGAATCCGGCTTGGTTTCTCCAAGGAAAAGGACGAATGTATGTTAATTTGTCAGTACATGAGGAAACACAGAAAACAGACGGTCTATTGTCGGTAACCATGCCTTCGGTGCCGGTTCCTGTTTGGGAGAATTCCGGAACAGATTCAACCGCGGCGGAACAACAGGAAGAAGTTGCACAGGAAGAACCTGTTAGCCAAAACATGATGCCGGATATGCCTCCTTTTAGTCTTGCCGAAAGAAAAAACGGGGGCGTGAAAAAGATATTGCTGTTTTACGAAGACGGAACCTTTGAGGAATACTTTCCGCGTGCTTAGCGGCGTGCTTCGATTCGGGCCGGCGACATCCGGTTGAGGATGCGGGAAATGCTCCATAGAAGCAGGTAGGCACAAGCTATTATCAGTACGTTTATCAGAATGATATACAGCCAGGGAAAGGCTACGGGAACGGTGTCGATGTAATAGACGGCTTCGTTCAGGCGTATCCGGCCGGTGAATCGTTGCAGGGCGCATAATCCTAGGGCTACTGCGTTCCCCAAAAGCAATCCGCGGCCGAGAATAATCAAGGTTTGTTGCACAAAGATTCTACGTACCAACCGGTTGGATCCCCCCAGAGATTTGAGTACACCGATATGGGGACTGCGCTCGATGATAAGGATAAAGAGAAGAGAAATAAGGCATATTAGGCAGACAATCAGCGTGATAATCATTAGTACCCATACATTTGCATCGATAAGGTTCAGCCAATCGAAAATTTCTGGAAAAAGCCGGTCACAAGGAAAGCAGACATAGCGGTAAGGAAGCGCCGGATCCAATCTTTCGGCTGTTTGGTGGCGTTTGTCTGGATCGGAGATTCGGATATCGATGCCGTCGGCCTGCGTTGGTTCCCAATCGTTAAGTTTCTGAATCTGTCTGATATCGCACAATACACAGGTTTCATCAAATTTTTCTAAGCCAGTGGCATAAATCCCGCATACGGTAAAGGCCCGAGGACGCAGTTCACCTTCGCATACAAAGTAGGATCGTAAGCGGCTACCGGTATCCAGTTTGAGTTTATGTGCCAGAATCTCCGAAATCAGGACCGGTTGCTGAGTGTCTGTTTCGTCCGAAAAAACAGGAAGTTTTCCCTGTTTGAGATTGCGGGCAAAAAATACCGTGTCGTAGTCGGTCGGCAGGCCTTTGAAAAATACGCCTACGCTTTCTTCCGTGCCTCTTATCAAGGCTCCTTTCATGGCGTAGGCTTGGGCGGAAACCACGCCGGGGGTAGAAAAAACGGTGGTGCGTAGGGCAGAATCCCAATAGACCGACAGTGATTCACCGTCTTCGTTCAGATAAGGTTGTATCACTACGTGGGAGCCGAATCCGAATACCTTATGGCTGATTTCATTTTTGAATCCCACCAGAATGCAGAGGGCAACCACCATTACGCAGACACACAATCCGATGCTGGCCACCCCCATGGCGACAATGCGGCGGCTGTGGCGAAAAGGAGATGCGGTGGCCCACTTGCGGGCGATAAAGGCGGAAAGGTTCATTCTTTCAGATTGAAAAACGTGTAAAAATATAGTTTTTTGATTAATCCTGGGATGTGTTGTTTGATACATGTGTAGGCCATTATGCCGGATAGACTTTGGATGAGGGAAAAAATTAGGGTTTTACGCTATATTTGCAGTATGTTCGATACGGCGATGAAGAGGATTTTGTATTTGTTGGCCTGCCTGTGGAGCGGAGCGGTATGGGGGGGCGTGCCGGAAACGCTTATGGTGGGTGCGGAACGTTTTGAAATGTATATGCCTGCCTTGCGGGGCAAAAGGCTGGCGGTGGTGACCAACCAGACAGGGGTGGTGCGGGCCGAGGTGCTGCAAGTGGGGCTTGTGGGAGAGATTATGGGGCGGGATAGTTGTTCCTATCGCCATATTGTGGATGTATGGATCGATTCCGGGTTAGGGATTCAAAAGATCTTTTCACCGGAACATGGCTTTAGGGGTAATGCCGAAGCGGGGGCTTCGGTAAGGAGCGGTGTGGATGCCTCGACGGGCCTTCCTGTGGTGTCTCTCTACGGTTCGCATAAGAAACCCTTGCCAGACGATATGCAGGGTATCGACGCTGTGATTTTTGATCTTCAGGACGTAGGGGTGCGTTTCTATACTTATATTTCCACGCTCCACTATGTAATGGAAGCCTGCGCCGAAACCGGTATTCCGCTGTGGGTGCTCGATCGTCCCAATCCGCATGCCTTCTATACCGATGGCCCACTGTTGGATACGGCTTGCTGCCGTTCATTTGTGGGGATGCATCCGGTTCCGGTAGTGTATGGCATGACCATCGGCGAATACGCCCGAATGATAAACGGGGAGGCATGGCTGGCCAAAGGTGTCCGTTGTGCGTTACAGGTGATCCCCCTGCGCGGTTACAACCGCAATTCATTGTATGTCTTTCCGGTTCCGCCATCGCCTAATCTGCAAAGCATGAAGGCTATCTATGCCTATCCTTCGCTTTGCTTCTTCGAAGGAACGCCTGTCAGTGTGGGGAGAGGTACGGAAACGCCTTTTGAATGTTTCGGATTTCCGGGTTCCACGGCGGGAGATTATCGATTCACACCGCATTCCATTGCGGGTGTAAGTCAAAATCCTCCCTTTAAAGACAAGGAATGTACAGGTTACAGGGTGGCGGACAGCTTGGCTGTCCGTCCGAGTGGGAGATTGGATCTGGAATACCTGCTGTCGATGTGGCGTGTGTGGCCTTCTAAAGACAAGTTCTTCAATGCTTTCTTTGTAAAATTGGCCGGTACGCAGGACTTGGCTGAACAGATAAGGCAAGGTGCGACGGTTGCGCGGATACGGGCATCGTGGCAACCGGAACTCAAACGGTTTGAAGAAACCCGGCGGAAATACCTTCTTTATCCATGATAGTATTTATTCCCTGTGCAGGATTAGGTACGCGTCTGCGTCCCCTTACCGATCATTGTCCTAAGGCCTTGGTGGAATATCAGGGTAAACCCTTGTTGGCCCATCTGCTGGATCGCTTGCAGGCGGTTGGCTGTCGCCGTTTTGTGTTGAATCTGCATCATTTCCCGGACATGTTGCGGCGCTTCGCCCAAACCTACGCCGGGGAGAATGATATTGAGATAGGTTTTTCGGATGAATCGGACGTCTTGCTCGATACTGGCGGGGCTCTTGCCCATGCCTTGCCGCTTTTTACGGGTGAAAGCGAGGTACTGGTACATAATGTGGATGTTTTCGACAACCTTGTGCCGGCCGATTTATACGGCCCTTTTGTCCGCAGGCAGGCGGATGCATTGCTCTCTGTCCGCAAGAGGGACAGTGGCCGCTACCTGTATGCGGATGCCGACGGTCGGTTGGCGGCATGGAAGAACCTCAAGAGCGGAGAGATAAAGGGGCGGGTGATAGAGCCGCAGTGGAAATCTTTTGCCTTTAGCGGCATCCATTTGTTAAAGACTTCCTTGATTGCCGATTGGGCGGACCTCTACGGTAGAAACAACCCGTTTTCGGTTATCGACGCCTATCTCGCTTCTTCATCTTCCGGTAAGATCTATCTGGAGGAACATAAGGGCGGCTATTGGAAAGATATGGGAAAGATGGCCGATTTCAACGACCCGTTACCTGAAGAAGGTCGGGCTTGAATCTTTTTTAAAACTGTCGGATCGGTCGGATTCCGGACTTTTTCTGCCAGAAGATATACATGCAAGAGAATAGTAGAAGCCCTACCGTATAGGCGATTTCCGCTCCAAACGCCACTTCTACCGAGCAATGCCGGATATAGATAACAATCCAGGCATAGAGGAAGTACACGATCAGATTGGTGAATTCGATGAGGAATCCCGCTTTTGTGTCGCCTTTTCCCAGTATCGTATTGAATATTATCTGAGCGATAGCCATGATATAGGTGGCGGCAATGGCGACTATGCAAGGGGTAAAGCTGTCGGCCGCCAGCGAAGGATCGCTGGTAAAGATACCCAGAACGGTACGGTTGAAAGGAAGGTAGAGCAGCACAATGAAACTGATGCATGCCACGGAAAGCAAAAAGGCTTTTTTGACCAATACGCCGATTTCTTCGGGACGGTTCTGGCCGCAGAGATAGGAGGTAAGCGAGGCGGTGGTGGACGCGAATCCCCAGATGGGAAGCAGGAAAATAATGTACATGCTTCGGGTGATGTTGGAGACAGCCAAGGCGCGTTGCCCAAGACTTTCGATAAATAGAAAAAACAGAAAGTAGTTGGCAAAAGAGAGGAAATACTGGATCATGATCGGATAGGCGATGCCGATAAGGGTTCCGATGTTCCTGAAACGGAAGCGGAAACGACCGAAAGGCTGATACTCTTGCCGGAAAGGTGATTTCCATGTAAGCAGGAAGTAGGCGAGAAGCCCCACGATTTCAGCGATGACCGAGGCCAGCGCCGCCCCTTCCATGCCCATGCGGGGCAATCCCCAACGGCCGAATACCAATCCATAGTCGAGAATCACGTTGACGGTTCCCATGATAAGGGTGGCGATGGATATGATGCGGGTCTTGGCGATGCCGACATAAAAGGCGTTGAAGGCGATGACGGCGAAGGCGAAAGGTACGCCGAAGATACGGATATCGAGATAGGCACCGACGGCTTTCAGTATGGAAGGCGATTTTACCAGATGCGGCAGGAGTTGGTTGCCGTAACATAGAAAAGCCAGCAGGCATATAAGTGCGCAGAAAAGTGTGAACCAAAGCGTGTGCTGGAAAATGCCGCCGATTTCGCGGGATTTTCCCTGGCCGATACGGCGGGCGATGAGGATCTGCGATCCCACGCCGAAACCGAATACAACCATCACCAATACCTGATAGAAAATGGAGGCCAGTGCCGCTGCCCCTAATTCCACTTCACCAAGATTGCCGAGAAAAATGGTGTCGGCAATGGCAATTACATTTTGAGCCAAACTGCTGAGTATGATGGGAAAAGCGATGTTGAAAATACGCCGGTAGGTTATCGGATCGGCGGCGGGGAGAGACGTTGTGGATTTCATAAGCGGCAAAGGTAAGCCAAAGCTTTTATTTTATAGATAAGATGTGAAAATTTCTTTTGTTGCTTCGGGTTTGAATATTTCCCGTTTTGAAGTACTTTTGTATCCATAGAGCAGTGTGGCAAGTGGCGGCCGGATGAAATTCACGATATTAATAATCAATAAATAATTTGTATCATGGCGATTACAAAATTGGATGAGCTCTTTGACATGGTCAAGGCTAAAGGAAAGAAACGTTTGGTGGCGGCATACGCCGTTGACGACCATACTATCTGTGCGGTAAGCAAGGCCGTTGACCTGGGTATCGTGGATGCCACCTTGGTAGGCGACGAAGCCGCTATCAAGAAAGTGTGCGAAAAAGAGAAAATCGATATCAACAAATTCAAGATTGTTCAGGAAAGCGACGACACCAAGGCGGCCGCCAACGCGGTTCAGTTGATCAACGACGGCGAAGGCGACCTGTTGATGAAAGGCCTGGTGAGCACCGACAAATATATGCGCGCCATCCTCAACAAAGAAAAAGGCCTGATGCCCGGCCCCAAGGCCATGCTGACCCATATTGCGCTGTTGCAAAATCCTTTCTATCACAAGATTTTGGTAGTGAGTGACATGGCCATCATTCCCGCTCCCGATTTGAAGCAGAAAACCGCTATCTGCGGTTATTTGGTTTCCACGGCCAAGAGCGTGGGCATCGAAAAGCCCAAAGTGGCGGTTTTGGCAGCTACCGAACAGGTTTCTACCGGTATGCAGGCTTGCGTGGACGGTGCTTTGATTTCCAAGATGGCCGACCGCGGTCAGATTAAGGGTTGCTTTGTGGATGGACCGTTGGCTTTGGATGTGGCCATCGACAAGGAAGCTTGCGAAATCAAGGGTGTGGGCGGCCCCGTGGCGGGCGATGCCGACTGCCTTTTGTTCCCCAACATCGAGTCGGGCAACGTGTTCTACAAGGCGCACACCAAGTTCTGCAAAGGCGAAGTGGCGGCCATGGTGGTGGGTGCGCGCGTTCCCTGCGTGCTTTCCTCGCGTGGCGACAGTATCAACACCAAGCTGTACTCCATCGCGTTGGCGGCACTTTCCTGCAAGAAATAAAAGGAACCTTGAAAAGGAAAGAGCAATTGAGTATCGAAAGCCGGGCCGTTCACCGTCCCGGCTTTTTAACGTGGAATGGGCGGTAAAAAATCAGCGGCATGGAAAGATACGGCATATTGATGCTTACGGTGTTCTTCTGCCTGTTTGCAATTAAACTCGGTTGAATATCCCTATTGTTGTCTTAGTCGCTGATTTTCGTTAACTTCGCCCCGTGTAGTTTTGAAAAAACTCCAATCCGATGGAAAATAAAATACAGGCGCTTGCCGACAAACTGTATCGCGAGGGTTTGGGCAAGGGCAAGGAAGAAGGCGAACGCCTTCTGGCGCAGGCAGGCGAACAGGCCCGTCTGATGCAGGAAGAGGCGCGCCGCAAGGCCGACGAAATCGTGGAAAAGGCGCGCAAGGAGGCCGAAGACCTCAAGAACAATGCCTTGACCGAAATCAAAATCACTTCCCGCCAGATGATTTCCACCTTGAAGAAAGAAGTGGAAGAACAGTTGATGAACCGAACGGTGGTTCCGGGCGTTCATTCGGCCATGGAACAGCAGGCGTTTATGCAGGAACTGATTCTCAAGGCGGTGTCTTCTTTCGCTTCGGGCAATCAGGTGCCTGATCTGCAGCTTATTCTGCCCGAATCCGATAGGAACAAATACGATGCCTTTTTAAAGGATCTTACCGGCAACGTGCTCAAGGAAGGGCTTACGGTTTCTTTCAGCGGCGATTTGCAGGGCGGGTTCAAGGTAGAGAACCGTCAGGGCGGCTACCTGTTGCGCTTTACCGAAGAAGACTTTCTGGCGCTTTTCAAAGAATACGCCCGTCCCAAGCTCAAACAACTCCTTTTTTAAGTGTTTGCCATGAGCGGCTATTATCCTTACCTGTTGAGCGGATGGCCCGAACTGGATTTCGACATGGAGCTTTCGGGCTTTTCGTACGAAGAAATCCATGCGCAGGCCGTGGAGTTGCTCACACCTTCCGACCGTAAGGTCTTGGAATTGTTTCTGGCATTCGACACGCATGCGGAACGTGTGCAAGACTATCTGGCCTTGCAAGACGAGGATCAGAAAATCCAATACCTGCAGGAACGCTCCCTGCCGGCATATCAGCAAAAGATATTCGGAATGAGCCTTTCCATGCTGATGTATGGCGAGGAAGACCTAAAGGTGGAAGATACGCCCGAAGACGTGGAACGTGCCTTGGTGCGGGTTTTCGACAACGCTTTCTACAAGGCGGTGCTTCATCATGGCAATTCCTTTATGCGCAAGTGGTTCGCCTTCGACGGCATCTTGCAAAACACCTTGGTGGCGTTCGCCGCCCGCAAGCAGGGGCGTTCTCCCGAAGACGAGTTTGTGGAAGCGGCTTCCGCTCCCTTGCTCGAATGGATACGGGAAGACCTGAACGAAGGCGATTTCGGCTTGAAACTGCGGCTTTCGTATGCCGAAGAGATGTTTGCGGCATTGGATTTGCCCGATGTGTTCGAACGGGAACGCGCCATAGACCGTTTCCGCTGGCGGATGGCCGAAGAAATGGTAAGAGGCAAGGATTTTCAGTTGGATAAGGTATTGTGCTATATGTTGCAGGCGGGCATCTTGCGCCGCTGGCAGAAAATGGATGCCGAGTCGGGCAGGGAATACCTGCGCGAGGCGGTGTCGGAAATGAGAAAAGTTAACCTGCAGGGAGAAAACGCCTGAGGCGCATCTCCTTACAAAAAAGCGATATGGAAAAGACAAAAGGCAAAGTAAGCGGCATTGTTTCGAACTTGGTGATGGTAAAGGTGCAAGGCCCGGTCGCCCAGAACGAAATATGCTTTATCGAGTTGGATGATGTAAGGCTCATGGCGGAGGTTATCAAGATAACCGGCGATACGGCCTATGTGCAGGTTTTTGAAAGTACCCGTGGCTTGCGCGTGGGTTGCGACGTTACCTTTGAAGGGCAGATGTTGGAAGCCACCTTGGGGCCGGGTCTGCTTTCGAGCAATTACGACGGTCTGCAGAACAACCTGGCCACGATGGAGGGCGTTTTCCTCAAGCGCGGCTGCTATACGGCGGCCTTGGATTCCACCCGCCGCTGGGAGTTCAAGCCCTTGGTGGAGGCCGGCGCCAAAGTAAAGCCCGCCGACTGGATAGGCGAGGTCAAGGAAGGCTGGTTGCCCCACAAGATTATGGTGCCCTTTAAGCTCAAAGGCGAATACACGGTAAAGGAAATCGTTCCGGCGGGCAGTTATACGATAGAAGACCAAATCGCCGTACTGGTGGATGCCAAGGGCAAGGAAGAAATCGTGAAGATGGCGCAAAAATGGCCGGTCAAAGTGCCGATAACCCTGTATAAGGAAAAACCCCGTCCGTTCCGGGCTTTGGAAACGGGCGTGCGTGTCATCGACACCTTCAACCCCATTGCTGAGGGCGGTACGGGCTTTATTCCGGGGCCTTTCGGTTCGGGAAAGACCGTGCTGCAGCACGCCATCTCCAAACAGGCCAATATGGATGTGATCCTGATGGCCGCCTGCGGGGAACGCGCCAACGAAGTGGTGGAAATCTTTGCCGAGTTCCCGCTCCTGGAAGACCCGCGCACGGGCCGCAGCCTGATGGAACGCACCACCATTATCTGCAACACTTCCAACATGCCCGTGGCGGCGCGCGAAGCTTCTGTCTATACGGCCATGACCATCGGCGAATATTACCGCGCGATGGGTTTGCGCGTGTTGCTGCTGGCCGACTCCACCTCGCGTTGGGCGCAGGCCTTGCGCGAAATGAGCAACCGTCTGGAGGAACTTCCCGGACAGGATGCTTTCCCGATGGACCTGCCGGCCATCATTTCGGGCTTCTACGCCCGCGCCGGCTACGTTTATCTGAACAACGGCGCCTCGGGTTCGATTACCTTTATCGGTACGGTATCTCCGGCGGGCGGTAACCTCAAGGAACCCGTTACGGAAGGCACCAAGAAGGCAGCCCGTTGTTTCTACGCACTCTCGCAGGCGCGTGCCGACAGCAAGCGCTATCCGGCCATCGACCCGATAGACAGTTATTCCAAATACCTCGAATATCCTGAAATCATCGAATACTTCGATCAGAAGATGGGGGCCGAATGGGTGCCGCTGGTCAACGAAGGCAAGAACTTTGTGCTGCGCGGCAAGGAGGCCTACGAACAGATCAACATCCTCGGCGACGACGGTGTGCCGGTTTCCTACCACGACCGTTATTGGAAATCGGAGCTGATCGACTTCGTGATCCTGCAGCAGGACGCGTTCGACAAGACCGACAGCCTCTGCCCGATGGACCGTCAGAAATACATGTTTGAAAAGGTGATGGATGTTTGCCACCGGGAGTTCGATTTCGACACTTTTGTGGATTGCGTGGACTTTTACAAGGGCATGATCAACGTGTTCCGTCAGATGAACTACACGCAGTTCAAGAGCGAGGAATTCAAGTCCTACGAACGTCAGATAGAGGAAATGTTAAACAGCCGCCAACAAAAAGCGCAATAACACGAAACCATGCAGAACAACAAAGCTTTTCAACGCATTTATACGCATCTGGAAGCCGTAACCAAAGCCACCGTGACGGTAAAGGCGGAGGGTGTTTCCAACGACGAACTGGCCGTGGTGGGCGACCGCTTGGCGCAGGTGGTCAAGATTGCCGGCGACAAGGTTACCTTGCAGGTATTTGCAGGAACCGAAGGTTTGGCCACCGATTCCGAAGTGGTTTTTACCGGACGTGTGCCGGGGCTGAAGGTGGGTGAGGATCTGGCGGGCCGTTTCTTCAACGCATACGGCGAACCGATCGACGGCGGTGCCGAAACCGAAGGCGAATGGCGCGAAATCGGCGGTCCTTCCGTCAACCCGATGAAGCGTAAGCAGCCCTCGCAGCTCATTCCCACCGGGATTGCGGGCATCGACTTGAACAACACGCTGGTTTCGGGGCAGAAGATTCCTTTCTTCGCCGACCCCGACCAACCCTATAACCAGGTGATGAGCATGGTGGCTCTCCGCGCCAAGGTAGATAAGATTATCCTGGGCGGCATGGGGCTCACCAACGACGATTATCTGTTCTTCAAGAAATCGTTCGAGAACGCGGGTGCGCTCGACAAGATCATCTGCTTTGTGAACACCACCGAGCAGCCTCCCGTGGAACGCCTTTTGGTGCCCGACATGGCGCTTACCGCCGCCGAATACTTTGCCGTGGACAAGAACGAGAAAGTGTTGGTGCTGCTTACCGACATGACCCTCTATGCCGACGCGCTCAGTATCGTGAGCAACCGTATGGATCAGATTCCCTCCAAAGACAGCATGCCCGGTTCGCTCTATTCTGACTTGGCCAAGATTTACGAAAAGGCAGTGCAGTTGCCTTCGGGCGGTTCCATCACCATTCTGGCGGTAACCACCTTGAGCGGGGGCGACATTACCCACGCCATTCCCGACAACACGGGTTACATTACCGAAGGGCAGCTGTTCCTGCGCAACGACAGCGATGTAAACAAGGTTATAGTGGATCCTTTCCGTTCGCTTTCCCGTCTCAAGCAGCTGGTTATCGGCAAGCAGACCCGCGAAGACCATCCGCAGGTGATGAACGCCGCCGTGCGCCTCTACGCCGATGCGGCCAATGCCAAGACCAAGCTCGAGAACGGTTTTGAACTGAGCGATTACGATGAACGCGCCCTGGCTTTCGCCAAGGATTACGCGGCCAATATCCTGGCCATCGACATCAATATCGATACCACCGAGATGCTGGACCGTATCTGGCGCATGTTCTCCCAATACTTTACCCAGACGGAAGTTTCCATCAAGAAGGAACTGATGGATAGGTACTGGCCTAAATAACAAGGCGCGCACATGGCGATAAAGTTTCAATACAACAAGACCGCGCTCAACGAGCTGGACAAGAAACTCAAGGCGCGGACGCGGGCGTTGCCCACCATCAAGAACAAGGAATCGGCCTTGCGTCTGGAGGTAAAGCGCGCCAAGGCGGATGCCGAGGGAAAAGACCGGGAACTGGCGGAAAAACTGCGGCAGATGGACGGATTTGCCCGTCTGTTCACCGAGTTCCGCCCCGACTTGATCCGCGTGGAAGACGTGCATCTCGAATATTACAAGATTGCTGGGGTAAAGATTCCGCGTCTTACCGGCATTGATTTTTCGGAAAAACCGTACAAGCTTTTCGGAGCGCCGCTGTGGTATGCCGACGGTTTGGGGCTGTTGAAGGATTTGGTGCGCATCGGCATCGAAAGCGAGATCTTCACGTACAAGATGCAGCTTCTCGACACGGCGCGCAAGAAGACCACCCAAAAGGTGAATCTGTACGAAAAGGTGCAGATTCCCGGCTACAACGAAGCGATCCGCAAGATAAAACGCTTTATCGAAGACGAGGAAAACCTGGCCAAGTCGGCGCAGAAGATAGTCAAGAACCGTCATGCAGAGGAGGTGGAACCATGATTGTACCTATGACCCGCTATTCCATTCTGGTGTATCACCGTGATTTTGCCGCATTCATGGAACGTCTGCAGCGGATGGGGCTTTTGGATATACGTCAGGAGGAAGTCTATAGCGAAAAATCCGATGAGGAATTCTATCCGCTCTTGCAGCGTATCGAAAAAGTGCTGGCGGAATTCAGGCGCGAGGCGAAAGAACAGGGCAAAAAAGCCGGGAAAGGCCAGAATGGCCTGTCGGCCGCCTCAGAAATGATGCCGGCGCAGAAGTTGCTGCACGAATGCGAAACGGTGCTGGAAAGCAAACGCAACAACGCGGCAGAATGCAAAGACATAGAAAACCAGTTGCGGGAAGCCCGGATATGGCGGAGTTTCGATAAGGAAGAATTGGCCCGTTTGGAACAGGCGGCGGGATTGCGCTTTTTCTTTGCCGAAACCGCCTTGAAGAACATGCAGGACACCGAACGCCTACAATCGGAATTTCCGGTGGAGGTGGTGAACCGCATGGCCGGAAAGGCTTATTTTGTATGGGTGGGCGAAGCCAACGAAACCTTTACCTCCGAAAGCCTTTCCAAGCGCATGGGCTTTACGGTGAGCCTCCGTGCCGCGCCCGAACAGCCCTTGGATGTTTTGGAAACCGAGTATGCCCGTCTGCAGGAAGAATCCCGGCAAATAGGGGAGAAGATCGCTTTTTTGCTGCGACAGGCAGCGGTTTTGAAAGAGGAAAAGAACCGATTGTTAGACCAACTCAGTTACAAGACTGTTTCGTTGAACGTGCCGCAACAGGCCGAGGGGGCGTTGCGGTTTGTGGAAGGCTATCTGCCTACCGAGCAGACCGCCGCGTTCGAAGATTTTCTCGAAAAAGAAGAGGTGGTGTATCAGCAGGTGGAAGCCGACCGTTTGCCGGACGAAGAAACGCCGCAGATTCCGGTGCTGTTGCGCAATAACCGTTTTGCTAGACTTTTTGAACCCATCACGCGCCTGTTCTCGTTACCCAACTACCGGGAACTGGACCTGACCCCGATGCTGGCGCCTTTTTTCATGGCCTTCTTCGGATTCTGCCTCGGGGATGCCGGTTACGGCCTGTTGCTGATGGTGGCGGCTTTGTTTATCGTCAGGAAATATCCCAAGGCCAAATCCTACGGCTGGCTTACCTTCTGGTTCGGAGTGGCTACAGTGGTGTTCGGCTCGCTTTCGGGCACGTTCTTCGGCATCAGCCTGGTCAATATCGAGGCCTTGGGCTCTTTGCGCTCCTATATCTTCGACAGCAACAAGATGATGACCCTCTCGCTGGTTATCGGGGCGGTGCAGATTCTGTTCGGCATGTTCATGAACGTGTTGCGGCTTACCAAGGTGAAAGGCTTCAAGTATGCCCTGCACCGTATCGGCTGGCTGGCGGTCATCGTATGCGGCGGTCTGCTGGTGGGCGCGCCCATGCTGGGGCTGAACCTGCCGGTATATGTGGTCTATGGCTTGGATGCCCTGGTGATTGCTGGGGCGGTGCTGGCGTTGTTTTACAACAATCCCGACAAGAACCCCCTGTTCAATCTCGGCTTAGGCCTGTGGGATACCTATAACACGGCGACCGGTTTGGTGGGCGACCTGCTTTCCTATATCCGCCTCTTTGCCTTGGGCTTGACCGGCGGCATCCTCGGTTCGGTGTTCAATACCCTGGCGCTGGACGCTGCCAACGGGGTGGGCGTACCGGTGGTGAGCCAGCTTATCATGCTCTTTATCCTGCTTTTCGGCCACAGCCTGAATCTGGCCCTTTGCGTGTTGGGGTCGGTGGTGCATCCCTTGCGCCTCACCTTTGTGGAATTCTACAAGAACGCGGGGTTTGCCGGCGGGGGCAAAGAATACAGGCCTTTTAAAATCAATCAATAGAAACTGAATAAATAACAATTAAAAATAAAAAATTATGGAACCTGTTGTTTTGGCTTATTTGGGTATCGCCGTCATGGTGATCCTGTCGGGTATCGGCAGTGCTTACGGCGTATCTATCAGCGGTAGTGCCACGCTGGGCGCGTTGAAAAAGAAACCGGATGCTTTGGGCTCTTGCATCGCCTTGAGCGCCTTGCCGGCCACCCAGGGGCTGTACGGCTTTGTGGGATTCTTCCTTACTTACACCAAGATTACGGCTGAAATCAATTGGTTTCAGGCCGCGGCTGTTTTCGGTGCAGGCTTGGCCTTGGGTTGTGTGGCCCTCTTGTCGGCTATCCGTCAATCCAAAATCTGCGCCGACGGTATCAACGGTATCGGTTCGGGACATAACCTGTTCAGCAGTACGATGATTTTGGCGGTTTTCCCCGAATTGTACGCCATCATCGCGTTGTTGGTTACCATCCTTATCGGAGGCACTCTGTAAGAGAAGATTTAACCGCAAAAAAAAAACGCCGCTTTGCGGCGTTTTTTTTTGCTCCTTGCCGTTTTGTGAGCGCATGGTGCATACGGAAATTTTCGTATAGAGAAAAATTTTTCGATCATAAATTGTTGAATAAAAGCGTATTGATTAATTGTTAATAACTTTTTGGATCTCAAAATCCCGATAATTTCGATTTGGCGCGTTTTATATATGGAAGCATCCATAAAAGGGGAAACCGAAAGGCATCTGCAAATACCGGTAGGCTTCCGTAATAACACAGCTATGTCAAATCAAATTTTATGCCTATGCTTGGTTTATAGAATCTTTAACACTTAACTTTTTGCTTCTCGTTGGACCCGAAGTGCCGTCGGTAAAACCGGCGGCACTTTCAATTAAATCTGCATGCTTTTTAATACCTTTGCGTTCAGGTCGGCCTAAGGTCGTCCCAACGATAACATTTAAATATACTATAAACGATGTTGCAGACAGCACAACTCGAAAAGATGGCCGCACAGGTACGCAGAGACGTTATCCGTATGATCCATGCGGCCAAATCGGGACATACGGGCGGTTCTTTGGGCTGCGCCGATTTTATGACGGTATTGTTTTTCAATCACATGGAACACAGTCCCGAGAAATTTACGCTCGACGGCAAGGGGCAGGACGTATTTTTCCTCTCCAACGGCCATATCGCCCCGGTGCTTTACAGCGTTCTGGCACGAACCGGCTATTTCCCGGTTTCCGAATTGGGCACCTTGCGCCAGTTGGGCAGCCGCCTGCAAGGGCATCCCAGCGTATCCCACCACTTGCCGGGCATCCGCATGGCCTCCGGTTCGCTGGGACAGGGTATGTCTAACGCCATCGGCATGGCCTTGGCCAAGAAAATGGACGGCGACCAACACTTGGTTTACACGCTTCACGGCGACGGCGAGCTGGAAGAAGGGCAGATTTGGGAAAGCGCCATGTTTGCCGGAGCCAAGAAAGTTGATAACCTGATTTCGGTGGTGGATCACAACGGTTTGCAGATAGACGGCGCCACCAGGGATGTGATGGATTTGGGCGATTTGAACGCCAAGTTCGCCGCTTTCGGCTGGGACGTGCTTTCGATGAACGGCAACGATGCGGCGCAAGTGGAAAGCACGCTCAAAACCGCACGGGAACATACGGGAAAAGGAAAACCGGTAATGATTGTGATGCGCACCGAAATGGGGTTTGGCGTGGATTTTATGAAAAACCTCGCCAAATGGCACGGCACGGCACCCAATGATGAACAGGCCGAATCCGCCCTCCTGCAGATTTCCGAGACAGAATACGGCGATTACTAAACGAAAGTTGCGAATGCGAAAATACAATTCTTCCTATAGGTGGCCCGTCAGACTCCTTGTCGCGCTTTGGGCCGGTTTATGGATAGGTATGCCGTTGTTGCAGGCTCAGGAGGGGGCGCGCCCTTTGAACCGCATCCTGCTTATCTACGATGCCTCCAACTCGATGAATGCCCGTTGGCAGAGTGCCTCAAAGATGGCGATATCCAAACGGCTCATCACCGAAATCATCGATTCGTTGGCCACGGTACCCAACGTACAGTTGGCCTTGCGTGTTTATGGGCATCAAAAGTCGTATCCACCTTTGGATTGCGGAGACAGTAAGTTAGAAGTACCTTTTTCTTTCGGCAACGGTAAAAAAATCACCCAGGTGATTTGCTCGCTTGTACCGAAAGGTTCCACGCCGATAGCGTATTCTCTTACCGAGGCAGCTAAAGATTTTCCACCTTGCGACAATTGCCGTAACCTGATTATCCTCATTACCGACGGCATAGAGGAATGCGGGGGCGATCCTTGTGCGGCTTCCCGCTATCTGCAACGGCAGGGAATTGCCCTGAAGCCTTTCATTATCGGTATCGGCAACGATTTTACCGAAGAGTTCCGCTGTGTGGGAGAATATTTCGATGCCTCTAACGAAAAAGACTTTGTACGGGCCTTTGAAATCGTGATATCACAGGCCTTGAACACCACTACCGCACAGGTGAATCTGATAGACGCTGACGGCAGCCCCACGGTAAGCAACTTGAACATGACCTTTTACGATCATGTGTCGGGAAAAGTGATATACAATTATGTGCATACGCTCAACTACTATGGCAATCCCGATACGCTTACGCTCGATCCGCTTCATGTGTATGACGTGGAGGTGCATACCTTGCCGCCTTCCCGTCTGGATTCGGTGGTGGTGCATACAGGACGGCATAATACGATAGCGCTGCCGGCTGCACAGGGAAATCTGGTGGTGAGCATGAAAGGTTCCCGTGCTTCGGTTACCGAGAGCACCCCTTGCGTAATCAGGAAACCGGGGCAGACGGAAATTATCAACGTGCAGTATGTCAATGCGAATAATCGTTATTTGGTGGGAAATTACGACATAGATATCCTTACCTTGCCGCCGGTTTGTCTCAAAAACGTGAACATCAGTCCCAATAAAACCACTACCGTTGATTTGCCGATGTTGGGCATCTGTGTTTTCCGACGCAACGGCGGTGGATACGGTACGCTTTACGCCCTTGATTCTGCCGGGCACCAACAGTTGATTCATAGTTTTGGAGACAACAAAACCACCGAAACCCTCTACCTGCGCCCCGGGACCTATCGTATTGTGAACCGATCGCGCTACAACCTGCGTTCTTCTGCCACGCGGGAAAAAACATTTGTGTTGAAACCGGGTGCCACGGTTGAAGTAAGTTTGTAAAAAAGAACAACAGAAAATCTACAAGCCATGAATAAATATTCCTACACCGAAAAAAAAGATACACGTTCCGGATTCGGCGCGGGGCTGATACTGGCCGCGCAGGAGTTGCCGCAAGTGGTGGCGCTGGCGGCCGACCTGACCGGTTCGGTAAAGATGGACGCTTTCGCCAAGGCATATCCCGAACGTTTCTTTCAAGTGGGGATCGCCGAAGCCAACATGATAGGCATCGCCGCCGGATTGGCGGTGGCCGGCAAGATTCCCTTTACGGGCACTTTCGCCGAATTTTCCACCGGGCGTGTGTATGACCAAATCCGTCAGTCGGTGGCTTATTCCCAGGCCAATGTAAAGATTTACGCGCCGCATGCGGGGCTGAGCGTGGGCGAGGACGGCGCCACGCACCAGGCCTTGGAAGACATGGGCATGATGCGCATGATGCCGGGCATGGCGGTGGTTCACCCTTGCGACTACAACCAGGCGGTGCAGGCTACTGTGGCGGTGGCAAAATACGCCGGGCCGGTGTATCTGCGCTGCGGACGTCCTACCGTGCCCAATTTCACGCCGGCAGACCGTCCGTTTGAAATCGGCAAAGGCTATGTGCTGCAAGAGGGGAGCGACCTGACGATTATCGCCATCGGGCATTTGGTATGGCCGGCCTTGGAAGCGGCGGAGGCCTTGGAACAGAAAGGCATCCATGCCGAAGTAATCGATATGGCTACCTTGAAACCGCTCGACACGGCCTGTGTGTTGGCCTCGGTCAAGAAAACAGGTTGCGTGCTCACTTGCGAGGAACACCAGCTCAACGGCGGGTTGGGTGATGCGGTGGCTAATTTCCTGATTCGGAACTATCCCGTTCCCATGGAAATGCTGGGGGTGGATGACCGTTTCGGCCAAAGCGGAAAGCCGCAGGAACTGCTTGACCTCTACGGTTTGAATGCCGCCGGAATCGTCAAGAAAGCCGAAGCACTGCTGGCACGTAAGAAATAAATCTCTACATTGAGTTTCCGCCATGAAAGTACATTTTATCGCCATAGGGGGCAGCGCCATGCACAATCTGGCCATGGCCCTGCATTTGAAAGGGTATGAAGTAAGCGGTTCGGATGACGAGATTTTCGATCCCGCCAAGAGCCGCCTGGAACGCTACGGGCTGTTGCCGGCCCAGCCGGGTTGGTTTCCGCAGCGCATTACCTCCGATTTGGATGCCGTGATTTTGGGCATGCACGCCCGCGCGGACAATCCCGAACTGTTGCGCGCCAAGGAACTGGGGCTTAAAATCCACTCCTATCCGGAATACCTTTACGAACAGTCGAAAGACAAAACGCGCGTGGTGGTGGGCGGAAGCCACGGCAAGACGTCGGTAACGGCCATGATTCTGCACGTGCTCAAGGATGCCGGCCTGGAATGCGACTATATGGTGGGCGCGCAGCTGGAGGGCTACGACATTATGGTGCGCCTCAGCAGCACCGCTAAGGTGATGGTTCTGGAGGGCGATGAATACCTGACCTCGCCGATAGACCGCCGCCCCAAATTTCACCTTTACCATCCCGACATCGCGGTGGTGAACGGCATCGCCTGGGACCATATCAATGTTTTCCCCACGTTCGAAAATTATGTTTCCCAATTCGACCTCTTTGCCAAGAGCATCGAGCCCCAAGGCACATTCGCCTATTATGAGGAAGATCCGGAGGTGAGGAAGATTGCCGAAAACCTCAAGAAAGAACGCACCGATATTACGTTCCGCCCGTACTCCGTACCGGAATACCGCGTTACCGAAAACGGTACGGAATTGCTCTACGGAGGCAAGGTTTATCCCTTGCAGGTGTTCGGCCGTCACAATATGCAGAACATCTTTGCCGCATGGCAGGTCTGCCGCAGCCTGGGCGTGGAAGATGAGGTCTTTCTAAAAAGCATCGTGCATTTCAAGGGGGCTTCGCGCCGTTTGGAAAAGATTGCGGAAAATGCGGCGGCATCGGTAAGCGTCTATAAGGACTTTGCCCATTCGCCCTCCAAACTGCAGGCTACGATTGCGGCGGTAAAGGAACAATATCCGCAACGTGCCTTGGTGGCGTGCATGGAACTGCATACCTTCAGCAGCCTCAGCAAGATTTTCTTTTCGCACTACAAGGGCTGCATGGACAAGGCGGATACGGCTTTTGTCTATTTCAACCCCAAGGCGGTGGAACACAAGAAACTGGAACCCATCACCGCCGATATGATCTACGAGGCTTTCGGCCGCAAAGACCTGCATGTCTATGACGACAGCGCCCGTTTGGTGCGCGATTTAAAGGCCATGTCCTGGAAGAACGCCAATCTGCTGTGGATGACCTCGGGGAATTTTGACGGGGTGGATGAGAAGGCGTTGGCGAAAGAACTCATATCATAAAATCTCCGCCGGATTTTCAATAAGAACCGGCGTTTTCTTTAACAGACGGAAAAGGTCTTGGGTGGAAATCGCGATGAAGCCGCACGGATCGCCGTCGGTGATGACGATTTTCTCTCTCATCGCCACATCCCTGTCCATCACGAAGGTAACCTCCCGGGCCTCTTCACGTAGAAGCCCGAAGGGTGTTGCGGCACCATGGGCGGTTCCGAGAATCTGCCGCATCAGGTCTTCATCGGCAAAAGAAACGCGCGGAATCTGCAGTGATGCACCGAAATCCTTTGTAATAAAAGGCTTTCTGGCATGGGTGACGTAGAGCCAGAATCTGTTTTTCTGTCGGTTGGTAAGAAGGAGGGTCT
>CAYTCD010000013.1:0-28767 GCA_964436335.1 uncultured Bacteroidaceae bacterium | reverse complement strand
ATATTGTCGAAAAAAAAGATTTACTAACAGTGTTTCGTCTGGTCAATAATTATTTCCGAGGGGACGGCGGAGAACTGCCGCGAGGTGGATGAAACGTGCGAGGTTACATACGAGACGGTACGTGCGGCGGATAACACGAGCGAGACAGAGGTGGCTGTAATTAATTGTGAATAAAGCCTAAGATGATTACCTTATAAATAAGTCGGAAATTTTTTGTAACTTCGGCGGTTTTAGATAAGGTACATAGTTTGGTAAAGTGCCTATGAACGGCAATAGAACATATGGAAAACGTTTGCGACGCCTATGCTCTTTAAGGGCATGCAAGGTGTTCGTATGCTGTTTTTTATGGTTGGCATGCGGATGGGGGCTGTGGGCAAAGGTTACGGAGGATCCCGTGGGCAAGGGACTTTATCAGGTGGAATGTTCTATGGAGACTTTACAAAGGATAAAAGTCACAAGAAATATATTAACAAAGGAATACGATACCACCTATACCCCCTATGACACTTTGGTCTGCCGTCTCGTTCCCATCACGGATCTGTATTCTGTGAACCAATGCGATTCCGTCCGTGTTCTGTTTTCGGAAGAAGTGGATACCGTTTATGTGGGTTCTTTCCCTATGATAGGAGAAAACGGAATGATTGTTGTAAAAGACTCCTTCTCTTACGATACCTTGCGTATTTATGCCTACGAAGTGCATTGCCGTCAGTTGGATACCATCTACCACTACGATACCCTAACCCGGGAGTATAACGTGTGCAAGTCAGACACCGCGCAGAGTTCCGATCATCTTTCCATATGGGGGCCGGAACACTATACCGACAGCACTCTCTTTTTCGATCCCCATGTTTTTTCAAAATACTATCCCTACGATGGTCTGAATACCCGTTATCGCGATAGTATCAGTGCTTTGATTGTTCGTCTCAATCAATTGTTGGCCTCTTGGCCCGAAGGTCTGCGTAGCGAACCTACGCTGGATGAACGTTTGGCTTCGGTGATTCTTTCCATGAACCTGCCCGAAGATGAAACGGCCGACACTACGGCTATCCTTGACTCTCTGCAGGCCATCCGTCCTGTAACACCGGCTTATTACCGTGCTTGGATAGCTGCGCTTGAGCAGGTATTGTCGCGTTATTCCGACACGATTACCCTTACTCAGGAATATCATATAGACAGTGTAAAGGTGTTGGCGGTGATTCATACACAAAGCGGCAGTGTGATGGTGGATACGTTTTCTATCCGCACCATTCCGCTTTTCTATCAAAGACTGGCCGATACAATTGTACAGTTTGACCACGATGTTTGTCTTTGGGCGGGATCTCCCCAATTGCCCGACGGTACCGGCCGCTATACCGATATCACTTGGTATCCACCCTTGGATGCCGCTACGGGAGTGCCTGTTACACCACGACATGGTTTCTCTGCGGGTTCTCTCAACATGTATGACGATGTTTCGCTTACCGACAGCGTGCATATAAAGCCGCTTCTGGCGCAGGGGGGAGATAATCTCTTTGCCTCTCAGGGACCGATGTATATCGCCGATACCCTTGACGGCGATTCGTTGTTGTTCCCCATTAAAATCAAGGCTACGCCCCAATTGATGGCCTTCTATCCGAATGCACCCGAACAACTTTGCGAAATTTACGACACGATTAAGGTGCGTATCATAAAAGGTTATAAAGTAACTGGTTATGTAAGTTATGCAGGTTTATGGATCCCATCTTCGATAGGGGATGACCGCAGTCCGGACGTGCCTGTGTTCGATGGCGATCTTGGCGTTGCACAACAGAAGCACCTTCCCATAGCCAATGCCAATATCTATCTCTACGATATGGATGGGCAGGTGAAAGACAGCACTGTGAGTGATGAAGAAGGGTATTACACCTTCATCAACTACCAGCGTCCGGGTAAATACCGTATTACGGCGCGAAGCCCGCAAAAAACCAGTATCTACGGTACCATCGGCTTGAATGGTAACGATGCCACATGGATTCAGAACTATGTGGCCATGGCCTTGGATCAAAACACTTTACCTGAAAAAACCAACCCGCAGTTGTCTATGTGGTGGTGGGCGAGCAACGTCGATTTGAGTGAGAACCCCGCGAGCACGTTGGGTTTGGACGGTAACGACGCCACGGCCATCCAGAACAAGGTGGCTTTGTCGTTGGCCAATGGCAACCACTATTCGGATATTTACAACCAAGTGTTGGATGATTGGGTTTACAGTACAGACACGCTTATACTCGAAGCCGACACCATGCACCATGTGCGCGGGGTGATGCGTGGGGATGCCGACCGAAACTACAATGACCAAAGTGCCAGCAGTCAGTTGAAACGCATAGGTCGTAGGGCCACGGCTTCATTCAGCAAAATGGGAAAACTGCCCGTGTCGTCGGAAGAGCGTTTTATCGATTATCCCGTGCTGAGTATGGATAGCGGCTATCTGTCCGGTTTCCAGCTTTTCTTCTACTTCAATACCGAGAAAGTGGAGCCGATGGGTGTGAGTCTGCCTTCATCCTTGAAACCGGAATGTTCCAACCTTGTGTATAACGTGGTGGGCGATCAGATACTCACTACCTGGATCAATAAAGACAAGCCCTATTTCCATGTGGGCGATACCTTGTTGGTGCTGCAACTCAAACTTACCGGAAAACCTGTCAAGAACATAGGTGGTTATTTCAAGAACAATCTTTTGCAGTATGTGGTTTCCGATACTTCGGCACGTATTGTGGATTGGAAAGTGGCTTTGCCGCAACTTGATATTTGGACGCCGGAAGACACTACCGGCAGGAATTGGATATGGGAACCCTATGTGGAAGACGGCGATACGATTTACGATACTGAAGAGCCGGAAGTTTCGCTTGTGGTACAAGGCGGAGCGCCGCATCTGCATGAAAGCCATATTCTCAGTGTGATTCCCAACCCTATTTCCGCATGGGGTGACGCTACCTACCACGTGAGTGGGGATTGTTTGGTAAACCTCAAATTATATTCGCTTTTGGGTGAAAATGTACTGACCTTTGTGGATGGGGAACGCCAGCAAGGGCTGTACCGGCTCAGCATGAATATGCAGTCTTTGCCCAGCGGTATCTATATATTGAGGTTGGAAACGGCCAAGCACGGGAAGATGGAGTTTGATATCGTCAAAATCATCGTCAAACGATAGTTTCTTTGTCGCTTTGCAACGGTTTTTTCTGGCTGACTTTTTGTACCTGCGGCGGGTGATGTCTTTGGCGGGGCTGATTTGCTATGGATATAAGGTTTTTATTGCGTGGCAATAGAAAAAATAGAAAGATGAAAAAATCGCTTTTTCTTTTTTACTTTTTTCTTTTGATAGCGGAAAGTCCTGCGGTGGCGCAGACCGCTGAAAAAATCAATTGGAGGTCTTTTGAGCAGTCGCTCGAAGAAAACGGCTTGCGTGCTGCCAACGGACGTATGCCCAAGAAAATATTTGTGGATGTCTATACCGATTGGTGTGGCTGGTGCAAACGTCTCGATGCCACCACCTTCGCTCACCCGGAGATTATCCGCTACATGAACGAGAACTTTATTCCCGTAAAACTCGATGCCGAGCGCACCGATACGGTGGTTATCAACGGGCAGCTTTTTGTGAACCGTGGTTCCGCCGGCCGTCGGGGATCCCACGATCTGGCTATTCAGTTGCTGCAAGGCAAAATGTCTTATCCTTCCTGCACTTTTCTGGATGAAACCGGCAGGCAGATTACTATCGTGCCGGGATATATGGATGCCGGGCAATTTGAAATCCTTTTGCATTTTGTTGCAGAAGATGCGTATAAGACCCTTGATTGGGAAACCTTTGCTAATGGCTATTCCGAGCGTGCAAAGGTGAGATAAGGCCGCGAAAAAGGCCGGTTTCTAAACGTTGAATGATACCGGACCGGACATAGAAGAACAAAAACGAATAAAAAAGGAAAGGGGCGGAATCAATTCCGCCCCTTTCCTTTTGGTGTATTATTTCACTTCGTGTTCAATGATGTTTTCACCGCAGTCTTCCACGATTTTCTTGTACCAGAATTCAGGATAAGGCGGCCATTCGGGCATCTCGATACGGTCCGCACCGTAGGGCGTGGTCTTGAACCGGCCGTTTTCATCGGTCTTCTTGACGTTGCCGTCGATGTATTTAACAAGAAGGAATTCGCTCAGCCTCTTCCATTCGTTAAACATCGTTTCGGCCTGCGTGTTCGAAAACTCGTTGGCAAAGGCCACCAACCGGGCGTCGTCGTTTTCGTTCTTCATCTGTGCATCGTTGCGGGCCACTTCGGCCTGGAATCGGCTTTCGAGCGAAGACTGTACCTTTTGGATATCCACTATCATGTCTTTGTAGCGGCTGTAGGCGAAGTTGGTAACAAGATTGAACAACCAGAACGCCGAGGTGGGCGAATAGGTGGCCATGTCGCCGTTACCTACGCGGAAACAGAGGGGTATCTCGGTGATGCCGCAATACATGGGCGCGTAACAGGTGGAGTAGGTATCATCCACACCGAACCAAAGGATACCGCCGATCTGACGGGGCAACCAGCCACGGCACTGCGCCACAAACGAAAAACCGGTCTGTTGGGTCGAAGTGGCCCTTTCGTGCACATATTTCTTGCCATCCACCTCAAAATCCATCGGACGCCAACGGTAAGGGCAGGCGAACGGTCCGGCGCCGAGGTCTTTGGTCATGTCCAACGAAGTGCCTTCGTAGTGGTCGCGCATAAAATCGAACATATCGTTGAGCGTGAGCTTGCGGTCGGGCTTGATCCAGAGAGGCATGCGGTGAGTGGCGTTCTCGCCACGGGCATAGTCTTCGTATTCTCTCACCGCTTCGGCATTGGCTTTCATGAAACCCGCCCACACACGGGCTTCGCAACCGCGCATGCCGCTGAAAGAAAGCGGGCAGTAGGTATCGGAAAAGCTGAAATCCTCGAACTTGCCGTTATACAACCCCAGACCTTTGGCATAATCCACCACATCGGCAGAATACACGCATTCCAACGTAGGCAGGTTGTATTTCTTGGCCAAATCCTTGTCGGTAATGGAAGTCTTGCCGTCGGCAGGCTTGATTTTAGTGATACGCGCCTGGTTGGCATGTCCGGAGATATAACCGTCGGGAATACGGTAGGCCACCCAAACCGCCCCCTTGCTGTTGCGTTTGGGATCGGGTTTGCCGTCCTTGCCCATAATCTTGGCGCCTTTACCCACCATTTCCATAATCCACACTTCTTCGGGGTCGCAAATCGAGAACGATTCGCCGCCGGAAGCATAGCCGTAGGTGCGCACCAGTTCATCCATCACCTTGATGGCTTCGCGCGCGGTCTTGGCCCGTTGCAGGGTAATATAGATAAGGCTACCGTAGTCCATGATGGCCGTAGTGTCTTCTAATTGATGCAGACCTCCAAAGGTAGTTTCGGCAATCGAAAGCTGGTGTTCGTTCATGTTGCCCACCACCGAATACGTGTGGCGAACCTGTTTGATCTGCCCCATCTTGCGGCCAGAATCCCATTCGTAGATATCCAGCATCGCTCCTTCGGGATAATCGGCGGCCGGCCAATAATAAAGTTCGCCGTAGAGCACATGGCTGTCGGCGGCATAACTGATCATCGTCGATCCGTCTTTACTGGCTCCCTTGGTAATAAGGAAGTTGGTGCAGGCATGCAGGCTTGCCGAACCCAGAAGCGCTGCAAGGCCTATCGCACCCAATTTTCTGTAAATCGCTTTCATAATATAAAGTGTTGTTGTTTTTCAGAAAACGATGGCCGTTTCAGACCAAACGAATAAAGATACGTAAAAAATCCGTATGCGGCAAAACGGAGCATTCAGGCAGAATATGTATATTCGCCGGGGCGAGAAAAGGTTGGTTGCAAAACCAACAGTTTTTTTACGACCTTGTGCAATAAATAAACGTATCTCATGATAGCCATCGAAAACACTTTGGTTTCGGACGAGATTTTTACCGAATGTTTCTGTTGCAACTTAACTAAGTGCAAGGGCTGTTGCTGTGTGGAGGGTGATGCGGGCGCACCGCTCGAGAAAGACGAAGCAGAACAGTTGGAGAAATATTATCCTGCATACCGTCCGTATCTGACCGAGAAAGCCCGCCGGATAATTGACAGAAACGGTGTTTTTGCCGAAAAATTTCCATTTGACGGCAGTTTGGTTACGCCTTTGGTAAACGGCCGCGAGTGCGTGTACCTGACAGAGGCCGAGAACGGCATTGCCTACTGCGCCGTAGAAAAAGCTTTTAGAGAAGGCAAGATACCTTTCCGCAAACCCGTCTCCTGCTATCTTTTTCCTATCCGGATTCAGCATTATCCCGAATACGATGCGGTAAATTATTTTCATTGGGATATCTGCCGCGATGCCGAAGTGGCCGGAAAACGCAGAAAGATTCCCGTTTTCCGCTTTCTCAAAGAACCGCTTATCGAATACTATGGCCAGGAATGGTATAATCAGGCCGAAGTGGTTTATCAAGAAGTTTTCGCACCCAAAACATCAAAGATCAAGGTTTGACCTGAATCTTTCCCGCATCGGTGTGCGTATCCGTTCCGGCATCGAAGGTGCATTCCACCCAGGCCGGCGCATCGCCGAAAGATCCCTCGGTATCGGCATACAGTATAAAGGAAACAAGATACCTACCCTTGGGTAGGAATTCGATAAAATAATCCATGCCCGTATCGTCCACGGCCTTGTAGTAATACAGTCCTCCGGCATATACGTAACCCGGGTGCGTGTTCTCCCATTCCAGACCGGCCGGTTTGGGACAACGCAGGTGAACGTAGTTCATGTCGTATTCGGCCTGCAGGGTAAGCGTTACTTTTATCCGGTCGCCCAAGTTAAAAGAAGGCCCGTTGCAAGAGAACCGTTCCATAGCCTCCGTTTCCGATAGATTGCGGTAAGTGCGCGCAAGTTTCAATCCATGGCTTTTTCGGGGCTGTTTTACTTCGGTTATGTTTTCCTTACCGAAAGCAGTCAGATATCCATATCCTATGCGGGAGGATGTTTTTCCAAGGAAAGGATCCCGCCAGGAAACAAGAGTTTTGTTGCGGAATTTCTTGCAGGTATCGCCCCGTAGGGTAAAGGTGGCCGGTGTCTGGGCAAATTCCCTGCGCGTTTTTCCGATGATTACTGTCAACAGTCCCTCAAAGGCCGTATCAGCTTGGCTTTTATCAATCGAAAAGGAGGGATAGGCTGCCGCATAGGCCACTTTTTCTGTCAGTCCCGCTCCCGAGAGCGGATTGTCAATGTCAACCGTTTGTTGCAAGAACAGAATCCGGTTCAGGATTTCCTTATACTGCATCCAAAGCGTATCGGCCCTATTTTCTTTTTTTGCGGCTGTCTTTAGGGCAAAATCGCGGTAGGCATGGGCAAGTTCCGACAGACTTTTGAGTTTTTCTCCCGGCAGGAAACCCAGGCTTTCTTCTTTCCAATACATTCCTTTCTGTGGATGATAGAGTGCGAGCCAATTCAATTCGGCAAGAATCTTTCCGGCATTTTCTACATCTTCTATGGCCAGCAGATGCCGTAAAAGCAGGGCCTTTTCGGTTAAGGAAAGTTTTCCGGAATTTTCAAGGGCTTTTTGTCGGTAGTAGCATGCGGCTGTCTTGTGCGCCATGTCGCCGGATATCGTTTTCCAAAGCGAAAGCACATGCAGATAATGGATTTTAACGTCTCTTACCGTACCTTGTCTGTCGGCGGTGTCTTTTTGAAAATCAAGGAAAGTTCGGTCAAAGAGAAAACGCAAGGCCGGTTGAACGGTGTTTCTCAATTGCGGGATGGTTTGCAATTCCTTTTGTGGAATATAACCTAATATCGAAAGCACCTGCAGGGTGATGAAATAATTGCTGCGGCTCTCCTTGAGCCATCCCCATCCTCCTTCCCGGGTGGCGAACGCCTGTAGTACCGGCCATACAGACTTCCATTCCTTTCCTGCAAAATACCATGCCGCCATTTTCAAGGCTGCATCGATAGAGGTCTTGCACGAATCAAACTGTACGCCTTCCCACAGTTTCCGCATTAGGTTGTTGGGTGTGGCGGTGAATGAAAAACACAAACTATCGGCCTGTAGAGAAAAAGAAGAGAGAAGTGTTTGGCTTTCGCCCGCCCGCAACGAAAAAGGATGCGTCTGCCGTAAAGAAATCCTGTCGGGAAGAACCGGCACGGAATCCACCACCGCATCATAGGCAAAAGGCAGGGTTTCCCCCTTTCGGTAAAGAGAGAGCCTGTATTCGGCAATCAGTTTTTGGCATCCTTCGGGTATCTTCAATTCTGTTTGCATGTAGGATTGCGGTTGCAGGTTACGCAATCTATCTTCGCTTTTTACCAAATCGATGATTTCCCCTACGGTCGAAATGGTTCGGATATGGGTTTGGAACACCGCTTCGGTAGGGATGTCTTGTACGGCATCTTCGGCTGTTTGCGTGTAACGGCACCGTAAGACCAGACTGTCGTTCTGCCGTACAAAACGGGGATGTTGCGGAGAGAGCATCACAGGCTTGTCAATGCGGATCTTGCGTTCGAAATATCCGCTGTGCAGAGGATCCGAATATGCAAAGGCGCACACAACGAATTCTCCGAAGTATTCAGGCGCCAGGGCGGAGAAATCCAACAGATAGGTGTCATGTACCTTTCGGCATTCTATCAGTTTGAAAAACACATCGGGGCGGAAATCATGGCGTGGCGGATACAGGTTTTCTAACTCGGTGGCTTTGTCGGCAGGAGAAGATGCGTTCTCCATTACCGCATCTGTTTTGAATTTTCTTTCCCAACTTGAAAAAAACACGCCCTGCCATTGTAAATCCGCCGCAGGAGCAGGGTAAGCGGTGGCAAAGGCATCCTGTCGGAAATTTCCGCCAACATGTCCGTAGGCTTTTTCTTGTGTGCCGAATCCTCTGTTCCAACTTTGATGTGGGCTGGGAGAGAAAGGCCGCAAGGCGGGCCAGGCAAGACCTTGAGGGGCGAAATGATGAAGGGATGCGTCGTACATGCCCACCAACACCGGTCTTATCCGTCCGGCCTTGTGCGGGGATTCGATGCGCAGGCAAAAATGCAGTTCCCGGCCTGCTTCTCCGCTTTCGGGAAACGTTACGGCCGATATTTCCGGATCAAGGTTTTCTTGGGGAAGATCGGCAGAGAAGGAAGAAAAGAAATAGTGGTTGTCAATCTGACTGAACGCTGCCACAAGCAGATTGCCTCGGTGCGAAAGCCCCTCGGTGGGCAGGTTCAGAACCCGGCATCCCGGCATGACCTGACGTGTATATTCGGCATGGTTTCCTTGTATATCTTCTATATAGAAGCGCCACAACATAGGCTTTGAGGCTGCATTGCCCGCCAAAACCGAGATACGGTTGGGTATCAAGTTGCCTTCCGAATTGTCGGGCAATACAAAAAATCCGGCTTTTCCGAAACCGTCCGACAAAGGTGCTTGGGTGCGGGCCAGCAAAAAACGACCGTTGCAGGCCACACTGTCGTGGTTGCCGATATAAGCCAGCAAGCGATATTCATAGCAGCCAGGCGGCAGGTTTTCGGGCAGCCGGCAAGCGTTATTTTCCCATACGGGCACCCAGTCAACGGGGGTGAACCCTACCTGGGCGTTGCGTTCGGCAAGCGAGAAATAAGGTTCTTCCGGCAATGTTTGGCGCCATTGTGAAAGGCGCATGTAGTGCGTAAAACCGGGTTCTTCTTCGTTCCAAGACAGGGCGGGTGCGTAGGGCGAAGTTTCGAGACTATCGGAAAGGCGGAACAATTGCAATTGCAGGCTTGCGCCTGACAGACAGGCAGTGTCGAAGCGGATCAGCCCCGGTTCGTTCATCCATCTCTTTCCGTTAGAAATCAATAAGGGAGGAACTTGGGCCGACAGAAAAGGTTCGGAACCGGCCGGCAGGAACATGCGGGCTTCTTGGGTTTCTCCGCCCAAGTCGGTAAGTGTACAGACAATCTCGTAGAAAAGCTTTCCGTTCAAAGCCTTTTCTAAGGGGATTTTGGCAAAATGGATGGCGAAGCTTCCGTTGTTCTGTGTGCTTGTTTCTCCTTCGGCCCACAATTCCCTGAAGGGAGAGGGGAAGTCTCTGCCTTTTGGATGAAAACGCGTAAGGGTTTTATAAATTCGGTAATGCAGTTTTCCTTCCCGCACACCGGCACCGCTGTAATAATGCGCCAGCCCCTTTATGCTGCCACTGTCGACCGAAAGGTTTTGCAGGGAATCGTTCAGATACAGCTTGAAAGAGGGTCGCTTGTAGTTTTCCACCGACAGAAACAGCACCGCCCGTTTGTCGGCCACGTTCACTTCCCATTGGCCCGTCTTGGTGTTTTCCGGTATCCTGAACGCTATTTCCGCCATACCGTCCGCACCGATGGAACAGTGCAGGGTCAAGCGGTTTCGATGGTCAGGATCCAATACCGAAACCGGCAGGAAGGCCGAAAAACTTTCATCGGCAAAAACCGAAGAATCACCTTGCTGCAACACCACCAAAGCCTTTACCCGCACCGAATCGCCGGGGCGGTAAACGGGCAGGTTGGGAAAGAAGAAAATATGTTGCACCGCTTCCCACGGATTCTTTGCCGCATTGGGGTTCGGTCTGACGGGTGAGGGCTTTTGCAGAAACAGGAACCGGTAGCGGTCGAACCAAAGCGTGTCTCGGTTTTGTACAAACCGCAGGCGGAGTGAAAGCCAGTTGTTGCCATCCTTCAAGGCTGAGGTATCTATTGAGAAAGCGCCTGCGGCATCTGTGGTGGTGTGGAAGATTTGCCGCAGGCAGTCGGTGCGGCCTTGCATATCGTAGTCGTTAAAAAAGGCATCTACCGCCACACCGGCCATAGGTTCGGCATCATCGCGGCCGAACACATAGCCCCGCCAGCGTTCACCATCTTTTTCGGGATAGCAGAAAAATCCCATCTCCGATACTTGGAAAAACAGGTGTACCGTGGTTTTGTCTGTCTTGAAAATACTTTCTGAACCCTTGTAACGCACCGAGTCGGCACAAGCCTGCAATAAGTAAAATCCTGGCGGAAGGGCAGGTAGCGCCACGGTTCCCGTCTGTTCCCGCAAGGCGTTTTCTTTCATGGCAGGCAATGCCATGAAACCGCTCGGTCCCTTTTCTTCTACGGGTATTGTCTTGGCAAATTCCGCCTCGTTTTCGCACAACAGATAACGTTCCTGTTCCTGTGGGGTGAGCCGGTAAATATGATAGCGGAAGCCAGCGCAGTTCTTTTCCTCCACCTGCAACGCGATGGGAAGAAAGGGCCTTTGCACGGCATTGGCATATAGTCTCAGGTAGGGCGAAAGCAGTTGTCTGAGCAAACGGCGGCTTTGTTCGGCCCCCCAACTTTGCGGGTATTCGAGGGCCTTGCGGGCATATCTCTCCGATAAAAACGGGTCTTTATCCGTTGCGTTCACCGCCAGCAAATGATACACATCGCCCGCTCCGGGCAATGCAGGATAACGGTCAAGCAGGTCGGCCAAATGGCGGGCGTAGGCCTCTGGCGACAAACGTCCGTGCTGAAAAAGCCACGTTCCGTAACGCAGGCCGGCATCCAGACGCGCCGCCGCCGAATCCGCCATGTGCCGGTTGTCCAAATGCTGCCAAAAAGCCCCGAACACCGCTTCCGAAATGTTTTCTTTCTCTTTTTGGGATATATCCAAAGATTCGGTGATAGACAGGGCGCGATAGAGCAGGAGTTCCTTCAGGCCGGGGCGATAGGTGTGTCCGGAGCCTCCGAAAAAGGCCAGACCCTTTATAGAATCGTAAAGAAGGGTTTTGTCGGGTTCGCTAAACGGTTTTTTATACGAAAGTTCTGTCTGCAGCAGGATTTGGGTTCTGAAATCGTTTTTTTTCCAATCCGATAGATTTTTGTAATCCACTGTTTCCGAAGGAGGTGCGGGAGGGTTGTCGGCTTCTATACCCCAACAAAACGAGCGGTAGTAATCCATAAGCGACTGTGCCAGTAAAGAATGCAGCACCGCTTCCTTCAACGGATCGGGTGTGGCGGCTTTTTTTTCGCGGGAATACAGTTGGCTGTGCAGTAGAGAGACTATTTTCTGTGCCGCATCGTCTTCCTTAAGGCGGATGCTGTCGGCCAAACGGCAAATATGCCGCAACGTTTTCGCTGTCTGTTCAAAATCCGCGGCCTGTTTGCCGTAAGCAGGAGCTCCTGTGCCGGGGAGAGTGAGAAAAACAAGAAAAGCGAAAGCGAGGGCAAAAAGACGTTTCATGGATGGGTCAGGGTTTATTCAAAGTTACGGATAATGCCGTTTTCGTCTGATTCCAGATAAAGAGACTGGAAATATTTGAAAAACGAGGATTTTTGTTCTGGTCTATTGGCCTTTTCCAAGGGAAAGTAAGTGGCGCTGAAAATAAAATCGAGTTCGGTGAGCCGATTCAGGAAATGCGTTGTATCGAAAGACCACATGCCGGGGCCGGTAAACAAAAGCCAATAATCCACAGTATCCATTTTGGAGATCCATACCTGCCTGTCTTTTTTATTGTTTACCAAAAACCACTGTACCCGCTCCGAATCCATTATATGGCTGAACACATCCAGCTCGATCTTGGAATTTTCGGGTGGCCGGTAAAACATGCGGGTGTGTTTGAAACTCCAGTCGAGATGCTTGTTGAGAAAATGCACTAACTTATAGGAGGGCATTCCTCCGGCATGAATGGCAATCACGGCGATTTCACTCAATTCAATGGAAGAGTCTTCGATATCGAGTTTCAGTTTCTGCATAGGACATGGATATGAACAAAGATAGTTTTTTTTAACGCATGGCTGTAGGTGTTAACGAATCTTAAAAATCAATTGTGTTTTATGAAAAAAGAGAGCGTGTTATTAAAAATGCTTAATAATTAAGAAACTTTAACGATAAATTTTCTAGCCATTTTAAAGTAGACTCTACATTTGCCCTTGTATCAAAAAAATATCGGATTATGAAAAAAGGTTTAGGGATTTGCATGTTGTTGATACTGCTCTGTTGGTCGCTGAAAGGACAGGAGAACGGAGGATCTGTCAATACTCCGCTTGAAAAGGTAACGCAATGGTTTGCAAAATTTGAAGAGTATTTAGGACGAACGGATGTGATTACGCCGGGTGAGTTGCAACGCTTACCGATAGGATTACGCACAACGTTTGGAAATACCAATTATGATTTGTTGGTTACGCAGGCCATATTTGGTCCCGCTACTACTGAACTGGCCGTTTATCTGCGTATTTCGGGGCCGGATTGGCAGGGTGGAAAACGCACGCTGTATTTTGGGGCCGACAAAGTGCTTATAAGCAGTGGCGGCGGCTTTGTCGGCGATGTGAAGTTGGCTTTGATGGGTGAGGTATGCATCAAGGGGAAAGGGGATATGTTTACGCTCAGATTGGTGGGAAGGAAAGACGAGGGTGATCATGTCAACACATCCGACGGGCTTCCGCCAACCTATGCCATTGTGAACTGCAATGGTTTTAAAGAAATGCAGTTAAGTGCGGTGTTGGAATTGAATGGAAAGCATTTCGCCGCCGTAAAGGATGGTGAACTTATCGAAGATCCGCTTTCGGTTCCGTTTTTCTGCGTGGCTTCCGCTTTGGACGATATTGTAGTGAAGGTGAATCTGCCTGAATTTGCCTTGCGTTCGGTTTCCGATTGGAGCTTTTTGGCCGAAGAGGCGACTTTCGATTTCAGTCAGACCCGGAATGCTCCCGGTTTTGAAGGTTATGGCCGGCATAAGGGTTCGGATGGCGATGTGGATTTCGGTGAGATATGGCAAGGTTTTTATCTGAAAAAAATCCGTTTGCGTTTTCCCGATTATATCAAAAAAAGAGGCGGTGCTTCGCTCTCGGTGGCTGTAGAAAAAATGTGGATAGACGAAAAGGGGTTTACCGGCAATGTGGCACTCGAAAACATATTGCATCTTGGAGAAGGCTCTCTGGGAGGATGGGGTTTCTCGATAGAGAAATTCGAGATGGATTTTGTACAGAACCGCCTTGCCGGTGGCGGCATGGAGGGAGAGATAGACCTTCCGGTGAGCAAGGCCAACGCTTACCGTTACGAGGCAGGATTTGAAACCGATGGCTCTTGGAACATGCGTCTGGGTTTGGAAGACAAAGTACGTTTCGAATTCATGAAGTCGCGCGAGGTGGAAATCTACAAGACCTCGTATCTACAGGCCAAGAAAGAGAACGGAAAACCTTTTTCGATAAAGGCATGCCTGTCGGGAAAGATGAAGTTTAATCCCACCGCGGCCGAAAACGACCGTTTCGGCTTTGCCAATCTGGAATTCAAAAACATGAAGGTGAGCAATGTCGAACCCTATTTTGAAGTGGATAAGATAAGTTGGGATGATGAACTTAAAATCAAAAATTTTCCGGTTTCCATCAAAGACATAGAAGTAACCGGAAAGATGAAGGATATATCGCTCTCGTTCAAGACACGGGTGCATTTCGGGAGTCAGGAGGACTGCGCTTTCGGCGGGGAACTCGGATTGGGGATTCATTCGGCCGTGGAACAGGAAGACGGCAAACAGAAATGGAAATTCAAGAAAGTGGCTTTTACCGAGGCTGCCGTTGAATTTTCAAACACTTTTCTCAAATTCAAGGGCGGGGTGAGGCTGTTGGACAACGATCCTGTTTATGGAAACGGTTTTCAGGGCAATGTGGATTTTTCTATCCTTCCGCTCAATTTCGGCTTGCGCGCCGATCTTATGTTGGGAAGCACTACATTCAGGTATTGGTATGTGGATATTATGGCGCAATTGGGTCCCACCGGGATTCCGGTCTTTCCCGGATTCAAAATAGCGGCCATCGGCGGCGGTGCCTATAAGAAAATGAAACTTGGAACACCTTCATCTTCTTCGGCGGGCAAGACCCTTACCGGGCTTACCTATGTGCCCGACAGCACACGTTCTTTCGGCCTTAAGACTTCGTTGGTTCTGGCTTCGATAGACGAGAAGATGTTCAATGCCGAGCTGACGATGGAGATGGCTTTCAACCGCAGTGGCGGCCTTGCGGATATGTACCTGCGCGGAGCCGGCCAAATGATGTCTTCCAATCTGGAGGCACTCAAACGTTTTAACCAAAAGGTAACGCAACTGGCCTCGGCCATACAGCCTTCGATAGAAGACCAACAGCGTGCAGTGGCTTCAGAAGCGGCCATTTCGGCGCAGGTGGAACTGCACATGGATGTTGAAAACAGGATTTTTACGGGCAATTTCGATGCCTTTATGGATCTAGGCGTGATAAAAGGATCCGGAACACGGGGAAGATTGGGAAAATTGGGTATGTCTTTCGGCGGTGGAGACTGGTATATCAAAGTGGGGGAACCGGCTCATCCGCTTGGGGTAAAGATGAAGGTGGGGCCGATACAGGCCTCTTTGGATGCTTATTTCATGACAGGAAGCCGTTTGCCCGATTTTCCTGCCGTTCCAGCCAAAGTGGCCCGTCTGCTGGGGCATTCGCAATACGACCGTCCCAATCTTTCCGAACTCAAGCAAGGCACGGGACTGGCCTTCGGTTCCAGTTTCAAATTCGGTACGGGAACCATTCCCCTATTGCTCTTTTACGCATCTTTTGATGCCGAATTGGGCTTTGACGTTATGTTGAAACAGCATCTCAACAGCCTCTGCGCCGAAACTGGAACAAAGCCGGGCATCAACGGATGGTATGCGCAAGGACAAGCCTATTCGTATCTGATGGCCGATGTGGGGCTTTATCTAAAACTTTTCGGGAAACCGCGCAATTTCTCCATTCTCAAAGGTGAGGTGGGGGCCATGCTGAAGGCCGGTCTGCCTAATCCTGCATCTTTTTCGGGTGGTTTCGGCGTGAATGTCTCTATATTGAACGGATTGGTAAGGGGACGGTTCCATGTGGAATTTGATCTTGGGCAGGAATGTACGGTATTGAACCAAGGTTTTGCCGATGGTGCGGAAATCATCGCCGAACTCAGCCCTGCCGACGGTGCAGAAAAAGTGGATGTCTTTTCTGTTCCGCAGGCGGCTTTCAATCTTCCGCTCGAAACGGAAATAGACGAAGAATACGACAACGAACGAAAACTGCTTAAACTCAACTTGGATCGCTACGAACTATGGTATGGCGGAACCCGTATAGAAGGAAAGTTCAAGTGGAATGAAGACAAGCGCTTGGTGGAATTTGTGTCGCACGATGTTCTGCCGGCCAATGCCAGGCTTGATTACAAATTGGCCGTAAAGGCAAAAGAAAAGAAAGGCGCATCGTGGACAGACCTTAAGACCGATGGCGGCGATTCTTACCAAGAAGAAAGAAAATATGCCTTTACCACCGGTGAAGGCCCTGACAGCATTCCTTGGAGTAATGTAAAGTATTGTTATCCAGTGCGGGATCAACAGTTCTTTTTGCCTCGCGAATATAAAAAAGGTTTTGTCTTTCTGGAAAAAGGCATGTCGGAACTGTTGACTGCCGAAGATTATGGAAAACGGGTCTATATTGTTTCGGCTCAAGACACATTGGAGGCATCGTTTACCTACAATAAGGCCGAAAACCGCATCTGGTGGTTCATGCCCGACGGACTGCAACCGCAAACCGAATACGAACTCCTGCTGGTTCTTCAGTACAGGGGAACAGACAGACCGCTTGTATCGGCGGGAAATTCCCATGCGGCTCAATCTCTGACGCAGCAGTCGGGTGTTCAGACCGCTCAGACCGCGCTCTACGAGGGGCAAGGCGGTACGCTTTCACAGGAAACGGTAAACCTTAAGACGGGCAGTCTGCTTAAATCCGACAAAGACAAGGTGGTGTTGCGTTATTCATTCACCACCAGCCGCTACTCCGATTTCGGCAGCAAGATGGCGGCTGTTCGCCTTACCGAAACCTTCCGTACCCCGCTCCTTTGCATGGCCGGCAACGGACAGGTTTACACCCCCTCGCCCGATGTGCATTATTTGCAGGCCAACATGAAGACAGAGGAGGGTTTTGAACAGATTGAACTCTCCGGCAACCGCTTCAGCGGCAGTCAACCTTTGATAAGACCGCTTGCCGATTTGGGCAATGAACCTTACTACAACGAAACCATCTATCCGTTGGTGTATAAAGAGTATCCCTATGGAGGCAATGTGTGTTTTGAGAGGGATGCGGCGCATGCCGGTACCATACCCGACTGGGCAGTATACGCCTCGGAACTGTATGCGGAAAAAGACCGGAATTTCTTCCCGTGGATTTACTATCTCGTTCCGCAGTACAAGGCCGATTTCGATCAGGTGCTGCGTGGAGTCGCCCATGCCGGGATTTCCGCCCTGCCGTATCATTACGCATGGTTGTGGAAAAATTTTGTTCCGATAAAAAAAGGCTCGTATCCCATAGAGTTGCGCTATGTATTGCCCGATGGAACGGTTACCTCCGTCAGACGGGCGGTGTTTGAAAACAATCTTGATTAAAAATAGGCGTAAAGGAAAACCCTTGTCTCAAAAGAGGCATAAAAACAAAGACATGAAGATAAAAAAATTTTTACAGAGACTTATTTTCCAACGCGGTTTGCTTGCCGCTGTGTTGATTGGAAACCTGCTTTCGGCCGCCCCGGCGGTCCGTGCCCAAGATTTCGATACAACCGTGTATATGACCGGAAAGGTGTGGAACAACGAGGTGTTGCTACGTTGGGCGGCGGCTTCGCCCGCCTTGTGGGAGAGGGCCATGGAAACAGGTTGGGTATTGGAACGCTACGATTTTGATACCGCCTTGTTTTCGGCTTCCATAAAGGCGGGAAAAGACGTGGCACCGGTTAAGGTAAGTATCAGCATTCCTCCTTTTTTACAAGCCGATACGGCTCAGTTGTCGGTTATGGCCGATACCTGCCCGTATATGGCCGTATTGGGCGAAGCTGTTTTTTCTTCCGAATTAAGGCTTACCATGGGAGGCGGAACCGTGCAGTCTCCTTGGGGAAAGATAGCGGACGGATTGCAACGGAGAGAACTCCGTTTTGTAATGGCCAACCTGGCCTACGACCGCTCTTTTGCCGTGGCTTGCATGGGTGGTATGGGTTATGTGGACCACAAGGTGGAAGCAGGGCATTTTTATCTCTACCGCCTGTTTTTGAATACGGATAAAACATTGGGAGAAAGTCCGGACTTTGCCGATACCGCCCTTTTCTTTACCCGTCTCGAAACCGGCGAACCGATACCTCCTTTGCAGGAACTCCGCACCGAATACGGTGTGGGGGCAGTGAATATCGCCTGGAACACGGATTTGGTGAAACAACTTTGCATCGGTTATTTTGTGGAACGATGTGTGCAGGAAAAGAGAAAACCGGAAAAATTCGTGCGCCTGCATCAAACCCCGCTTACGGTGTTGCAGCAGAACGAATCGGGTTATATGGCCTATACCGACAGTTTGCCTGATGGTAAAAAACTCTACGCCTATCGTGTGGTCGGTGTGGATTTGTTCGGTCATGAATTTCCGGTGGCACGCAGCAAATACGGCAAGAGCGCGGAAAGACCCGTGTCGGCCGCTGTCATCGATTCGGTTGTTTCCGGAATCGGAGATAAACTGCATCTGCATTGGTCTTATCCGGAAGAAGCGGGCAGGGTGGAAGCTTTTTCGGTGTATGTTACCTCCCGTCCTTATAGGGAAGATGCCAGTTTACGCAAACTTGCCTCCGGACTTCCCGCCCGTAGCCGTTCCTTTCAGATAGATCCCGAATGGCTGTCGGAATCTTCTTATTTCTACGTTCAGGCAGAAGGCGTGCAGGGATCTGCCTGTTTTTCTTCTCCCTATTTCTTTTGGAAAAGAGACAGTGTTCCGCCTGCCCCTCCTGTCGGGCTTGCCTTTACGGTGGATAGCGCGGGGGTGGCCCGTATTACATGGCATTCTTCTACAGATAAGGATCTGGCTGGTTACCGTGTGTTTCGGCGTATCAAGGAATCATCTGAACCGGTGCAGATTACCACCGATTTGTTGCAGGATACGGTTTTTATCGATACTCTTTCGCTTCGCACGCCTCAGTATTTCTACTATTCGGTGGCGGCGGCAGACCGTAGTGGCAATCTCTCCGACCACAGCTGCTTGCTGGCTGTAAAAAATCTTTTGCCGAACAAACCGGTTCCACCGCTTTTTTCGCGCCATTGCCGTAAGGAGGGCAACCATTTGGAAATCGTTTGGTACAACAGCCCTTCTCCCGAAACAAAAGGGCATCTTTTATTGTATAAAGCGGATTCTTCGGCATGGATACCGCTTTGTGACCTTCCGCTGAAAGAAACCGGCGGAATACAGGAGAAATCTTCGTTTTCGTTCCGTTTGCCGGAACGCTCTGTAAGTACACGCTACGCTTTCTCGGTAGTGGCTTATGGCAAGGATCCCGCCACCGATACCGCTTGGTCTGCTTTTCCATACACTTACCTGCATGTACCCGTTCCTCGCGCGCCCCGTCTTTTTGCCGTGGTGGATGCAGACAACCGCTATGTGCAGTTGCAATGGAAAGAAAAAGGAACGGCATATGGTAAACGTATCTTTCTGTATCGCAGATCTGAAACGGAACCTCTGCACCTATTGGCTTCTTTGGAGGGAGATCAGATGGAGAAAGGGTATTACACCGATTTTTCGGTAAGGATGAATACGGTTTACACGTATGTGTCGCAGGTGGAATACGAAGATGGCCGTTGGTCGGAGTATTCTTCCGGATGCAAGGTAGAGTATTAGCGGTTGTCTCTTGTTTCAAGAAACGCCATACGGACAGTATGGCGTTTCTTTTTATACCGGAAGATTTAAAATTTAGACTTAATTTCGTGGAATAGGAATGGAAATAAAGGATAGATGAGTTCAAGCGACAACAGGGTGGATGAGAATCCCTCGCTTTCTTTGGCGTTGGAGATGGTGGAGCAGACCGGTACCCATCTTTTCCTTACCGGCAGGGCGGGTACGGGCAAGACCACTTTTCTCAGAATGGTCCGCCGCCGTGGGGCCAAGCGCATGATTGTGCTCGCTCCAACCGGCATTGCCGCCATCAATGCGGGAGGAAGCACGCTCCATTCGTTTTTTCAATTGCCATTCGGTTTATATCTGCCCGGTTATCACCGCCAGAACAAATACCGTATCGGCAAGGAAAAGATCAATTTGATGCGTAGCCTCGACCTGATTGTGATCGATGAAGTAAGTATGCTCCGGGCCGATATTCTGGATCAGATGAACGATATCCTGCAACGCTATCGGGGTAATAAACGTCCGTTCGGCGGGGTTCAATTGCTGATGATAGGCGATTTGCAGCAGCTTGCCCCCATTGTGCGCGATGAAGAATGGGAAGAAATGAAGGCTTATTACGATTCCCCGTATTTCTTCGACAGCCGGGCTTTGAAAACAGCCGGTTTCGCCTGTATCGAACTCACCCATGTTTACCGTCAGACAGACGGGATGTTTATCGGGTTGCTCGAAAAGATACGTAACCGTAATCTGGACAAGGCCTCATGGGATCTGCTGGCTTCCCGTTACATACCGGATTTTTCGCCCGGTGAGGAGGACGACTATGTTACGCTCACCACCCACAACTACCAGAGTGACCGTATCAATGATGCCAAAATAGAAGCCTTGCCGGGGAAAGACTATCTGTATGAGGCGGAAATCAACGGTAATTTTCCCGAAACATCTTTTCCCACTTGGCAGAGTCTGCGTTTTCGCGTGGGAGCACAGGTAATGTTTATCAAAAACGACTCCTCTTCCGACCGTCGTTACTACAACGGAAAGATAGGCCGTATAACTCGTTGCGGAGAAAAGCAGGTGTGGGTGGAAAGCGGGGGAGAAGAAATAGAAGTGATGCCTGAATCATGGGAAAACACGCGTTATGCGATAGACGAAAAAACCAAAGAGATAAAGGAGGAGACCGAGGGAAGTTTCCGGCAGTTGCCGCTTCGTTTGGCTTGGGCGGTTACGATTCATAAAAGCCAAGGGTTGACCTTCGACAAAGTGGTGATAGATGCCGGCAGGGCTTTTGCTCATGGACAGGTGTATGTGGCTTTGAGCCGATGCCGTACCTTGGAAGGCGTGGTGTTGCGTTCTCCACTCACACAAGAAGCTTTGGTGGCCGATATCCGGGTGGATGCTTTCGCCGGTCGGAAAGATCTGCATGTGGATATTTCGCGTTTGGAAAAAGCCAAGACCGACTATCTGTTCGCCTTGTTCCGCGAACAGTTCGATTTTTCGGATATGTGGCGGCAATTGAGCGCGGTGTATGATATTTCATCCGCTTCACTCAAGCAGGTCTATGCCCGTCTGCACGAAGACATAACGCAAACTGTAAACGATTTTGAATCGCAAGTGTATCGTGTAGGAGAACGCTTTGCCTGCGAGATAAGCGCTTTGCAGAGCAGGGAAGATACCTATCGCAACGAAAGAGCCTTCAAGGCGGCGCTGTATTTTCTGGAAACCATCCGCAAACTTGTTTTGCCCATAGTACCGCGTCTTTCGGTAGAATTAGATAACCGGAAGGTGCAGGAGAACCTTTTGAACCGGAAAACCGAATTGCGGCGGCTGTTGAACGAGAAACTCCACACGCTCGAAGCCGTATGTAGAAACAAAGGTTTTTCTCCGCTTTCCTACCTGCGTGTCAAGTCGGAACTGGCTGTAGGAAACGAGGCCGGTGTTTCGGTCCTTCCAGATGAAAAAAAGGCCCGATCAGGACATAAAGAAGAACGGAAAACCCGTAAAAAAGAGGTTGAGACCGTATTGTCGGATATGGATGCGGGTATCGTTTCGGAAGAAGTGGTGGAAAATCATGTCTTGTTTGAGAAATTAAAGGCATGGCGGACCCGGAAATATAAGGAAGAAGGCAAACCTGCCTATATGGTGCTTTCGCAAAAAGCTCTTATCGGTATTGCCAATGCTGCGCCTAAAACCAAGCAGGAACTGTTGCGGATAAAAGGCATCGGCAAGCAAAAAGCGGCGCAATACGGCAGGGAAATACTCGATCTACTGAACGGGGAAGAATAAATCTACGGAACAGACTCAGGTTATCGTAACTCTGTAAAAGACGGTAAGTCGTTGAAATTTGGACAAATTTTTTATGTGTAAAAACATTTTATTATATTTACATCTTCCGTCGGAGGCGTTGCCGCTTTTCCGAGCTAAAGTTTTAAAAGTAAAAACAAAACCTAATTAACTAAACTAATATTTTTAAAACCATGAAAAAGTTTTTCTTCACATTAGGATTGTCCGTGACAATTCTTTTGTCGGCCGCCTTTGCACAGCCGGCTGTAAAAAAATCAGTGGAGAAGGTTCCAACAGCAACGTTCAGCATCAGCTCTAACGTTAAGAAACCATCCCTTTTGACTAAGTTCAACCACAAAAAAATCAACCCGAATTTTTCAGGCAAAAAAAAGCCCGTCTCGCCGGTTCGCTACATGGCTTGCTATCCCTCACCCAAAGCTACCGGTAAAGCCACCGTTAAGTTGGTGAACGGTGTAGATTGGGGTGACGGAAGCGGTTGCCAGATTTTGCTTGATTCCAAGCATCAGATTGTTTCTTATTATGATGAAGATGCTTGGGGACTCGACCAGACGGCGATAGACGCTTTGTATGAGGATATTACCGCATCGGTTCCGGCCGATGCCACACCCGAGATAGCCGTTTCTTCCGTCATGCCCAACGAAGTTGATTCTACTTTCGTGGATCCCGGTACCTACGATGTATTGGTGGTTTATCCTACATTGGAATATGAGGAATTCTTTCTCTACTTGGCAGGTTTGGATGCCGGTCTTTTTGATGATATCGAATTTGAGGCCGATTATACTTACGTGTTCCAGACCATGGCGGACGAATGGGGAGGGGACGATATTATTTTTATTACTCCTGTTTCCGCTGTGGTGCAAGACCTTGATTTGACGCTTGGCCATTGCAACCTTACCGAAGTTGAGGTTTCTGTCGTTATCGCCAACCAAGGCTCGCAGCTTATCAATACATGCGATGCTTACTATTTCGTTCGCGCGATGGATTCCGATGAAGATGAGGAAGGGGTTGAATATGATACGATTAGAGAAAAGATAACGATTCCCGGTGGTTTGGCGTACGGTAAAACGTACACCTATACATTTACTCAAAAAATTGACATTGACAAGGATACGGCCTTTTATGTGTGGGGAGGTATCGAGCCTCTTGAAGGTGAAATTGAACTTTTCGATAACTTCACGAGCAATGTGTTTTTTAGAAAACCTGCCGTTGATGTGCCTCATGAGTTCAATTTAGAGGAAAATGAAATCATTTTCGATCAGGACAAATGGTTAACGGGTTATATTGATGAAGACAATACGGTGGGGCTTGGTTCGTACGAAGTGGGTTATCCCGCTGTTACGAGCTGTATCAATATGGAAGCCAATAAAGCCTATCGTCTGTCTTTTGATGGTATATACGGTTATAAGCTCTACGATGTACTTGTACTGACCGCCAATTATGGCATCAAATTCGGTAAAGTGGACGAAGATATGTCGCAATGGCAGGAAGTTATTTATGTAGAAGACGCCTATACCGAAGCATATGAGTTTGCAAATTTTGTCGTTACGCCTGAAGAAGACGGTCAATACGCGTTCTGTTTCTATGAGGATACTTCTTCGATGGGTGGCGGCATTGTTTTGGCGAATATCACCGTTACGGAAGTACCGGCTAAAGATGTTAAGTTGAATGTGTTTTCGGGATTCCCCAGCATGATGCCTGTTGAACACGCCAACCATACCTATAGGGCCAATTATGAGGTGGAAAATTGGGGTTCTGTGGAAGTTGAAAAAGTGAACCTGAACATAGAATTGAACGGTACGGTAATCGCCACGCAGGAAGTTGTATTGGGAGAATCCGGCAAAATCAGCAAAGGCACTGTCGAACTGCCGGTAACGGGATTGACCACCGCCGGTGTGGATGCGGTATTTACCGCTACCGTGGAGTTGGCCGATGATGTGGACATGAGCAATAACCGGCTGGCCTGTACGATGAAGGTAACCGAAGATGTAATGGCTTACGATTTCGTTACAGAAGAGATGTATGCAAATTATGGTATCGGTGTCAGTGGCGGTAGCATCGCTTGCGGTATCCCTTTCTCGATTGAAATCTCGGATACCTTGACAGGTGTTATTTTCGGTTGGTCGGGATCTGCAACAGAAGATATGGCTATCGGTATTACCGTTCACAAATGGAACAAAGACAACGAAACCTTGGGCGATATGCTTTATTCAACCACGTATCGCAGGGGAGTGGAGGCCGGTGCACGTACCTATAATCTGCCCGCTTTTATTCTGGAGGCCGGTGACTATATCATTTCGGCCGTTCAACTTGGTTCAACCAATTATGGATTGCTCAGTGATGCTACCCCGGAAGGCTTTTTGTATGTTACCTCGATTCAACCTGTCAGAAAACAACAGGGTTTGGGTACGCCTATGATTCGTGCCGTATTCGGACATGATGGTAAACCGGTGGCAAAGGATATCTTCGTATCCGAAATCACGAAACCGAAAGAACAGGGATCGTTCACCGCCAATCAAGAAATCGTGGCGACGGTTGTCAACCAAGGTTATGAAGCCGTAAATGCACCGGTTAATGTTATGGTAAACGGCAAACTGCTTAGTCCCAAGGTGGTGGAATTGGCAGCCTACGAAAAAACCGAAGTGACGTTTGTAGCTGACCTTTCCGCTCCCGACACCGAATATGTCCTTAAGGTATTCTCCGCGCTTGAAGGCGATGAAGACCCGACCAACGACACCTGCACCAAAATTGTGCGCTCTTTGGCTCTTTCAAATCCGTATGTGATGGATTTTGAATATTGCGAAGATTTTGCGGTTATGGATGAGTTTGTTCCTGCATGGACGAGCGTTGATTTGAGCGGTGCCTATTATGCATACGGCTTCAATAGCGTCTCCTATCCCCATTACATGGAGCCGGTTGGCTTTATGGCCGTTCCTGATGGATTTGGCAGTTTGATGGCGAATGGCGGCGAACGTTACGGGATTGTTTTCGGGGTCGGTGATGAAGCAGATGAACCTGTTCAGTCCGATGCCTGGCTGATTTCTCCCAAACTGGCGCTGACCGCTTCGAATGCCGAGATGTCGTTTGCGGTAAAGAGTGCTACCGCTGAATATGGATTGGAACGTTACAATGTAATGATTTCAACTACGGATAATAATCCGGAAAGTTTTGTCAAGGTAGGTGAAACCGCTCAAGCCCCTGCTGAATGGACACAGGTAAACGTTGATTTGTCGGAATATGTGGAAAAAGACGTGTATGTTGCCATTCAGTGTGTATCGTATGATGCTTTTGCATTCATGGTCGACGATATCGTTTTCGGAACTGTGGCCAACGAAGACGTGGCCCGTCTGGAAAACCGCCTTTCGGTTTATCCCAATCCTGCTACGGAAATGATTACGATTCACGCGCAGGAGGCGGTCATCAACCAAGTGGCGGTCTTCAACATTTCCGGTATGATGGTTTACCAATCCGACAACCTCAATACCACCGACTACCGTTATAGTGTAAAAGGTCTTAATGCCGGCATTTACTTTGCCCGCGTTACCACCGAACAAGGCACGGCGGTGATGAAGTTTGTGGTTCGTTAAGGTTCTTGAACCCCGGAAAGGGGAGAAAAAGGCGGGAGGCAGAATTTTCTGCCTCCCGCCTTTTTTTGTATCCGATTTTTTTATTCCGTTAGCGGAAAGCCGTCGGTATGCCAGGTCTTGAGGCTGTCGGATTCGGCGTAGATCAGAAAGATTTCGTAACGGTCGGGGTAGCGGGTGGCAAAACTTATGGCGCTGTCTTTGCCCATCACCATGCAGGCGGTGGCAATCGCGTCGGCTTCCCAGCATTCGCGGCAGAGCACGGTGGCGCTCAAAAGGTTGTGCTGCACCGAAACGCCCGTTTGCGGATTAATCGTGTGCGAATACCGTTTGCCGTTTTCTTCAAAGTATTTGCGGTAGTTGCCCGAAGTTACCAAAGAGCGGTCTTCCAGTTGCAGTTTCGACAATATGCTGCGTTCCGACATTGCGTCGGGAGCCGGCCGTTCGATGCCCACAATCCAGGGTTTTCCGCCGGTTTTGGTTCCCTGGCTGTGTATCTCGCCGCCTATATCCGCCAAAAAACGGTGTATTCCCAAGCCGTTGAGGAATTCCGCCACCACATCGGCGCAATAGCCTTGCGCGATGGCGTTGAAATCCAATTGCAGTTTCGGATGGTCTTTTTCTATCTTTCCGTTGACAAGGCGCACTTTTTTCCAGCCCACATACGAAAGTATTTCCGTCAGTTCCTTTTCGTCCGGTTTCTTTTTTTGGGAAGCCCCGAAGCCGTAAGCCCGGGTGAGAGGCCCTACCGTTATGTCGAAAGCGCCGTTGGTCAATTCCGATATGGATTGGGCCTTGCCGAACATATCGCCGAACATATCGCTTACGCAAAAATCCTCGTTGCGGTTGGCGCGGCAGATTTCGGAACGGTCGTTCCAGAGCGAGGCGCAGAGATCAAACGCATGCAGGAGCGAATCGATGCGCGGCTGCAGCTTCTCGGCACGCAAAGCATCGTTTTCCGTATAATAGCTGATGGCATAGTAAGAGCCTTGCGCAAGCCCTGTCATCTTTTCCATTTTTTCTTGTTTCACCGCGCAGGCGGCCAGCAACAGGCAAGAAAAAGCGCAAAAAGACCGAGAGATTTTAGGATTCACTTTCGTAGTCGGTATAAGAAGTGGCGGTTTCGTACAGCCGCAGTTTTTTAAGCGAGATGCCTTGCGGCAACACCTTTTGCAAGCGGCCGGCAAAGTCGATCAACAGGTTTTCGCTGGTGGGCTGGTAGGGCACGTGCACCACGCGCAGGGAGTTTTTCTGCAAGGTTTCCGACAATTCCCGCCCGATGTTCCGGTTCAGGATCAAACTGTGGTCGAAAGGCTCGATAATGACTTGGTTCACGAGTTTCTTCAGTTCCGAAAAGTCGAACAGCATGCCGTTTTTTGGGTCGCTTTCGTCCGAGTGCAGAAAACCGTCGCTCGGATTCAGGGCGGGCGAGAAAACACTCACTTCCAGGCGGTACGAATGCCCGTGGATATTGGCGCACAGGCCATCGTAACCTTTCAGCATGTGGGCGGCTTCGAACGTAAAGATCTTGGTGATGCTCAGTTTGGCCATGGCAAGCGTTATTAGGCGTAAAGATGGGCTATGAGGATGCGCACCCCGATGCCGATAAGCACCAACCCGCCGAGGATGTTGACGGTTCTGACCGACATTTTCTGCATCTGCCGGTGGGCGAGATACCCGCCCGCCATACCGATCAGGCTGAACAGGAAAACGGCAACGGAAACGCTGGCGCAGACTTTAACCAAAGGCACCTGCAGCATTTCGAGGCTCACGCCCACGGCAAAGGCGTCTATGCTTACCGCCAAGGCCAAGAGAAGCATCGATTTCCATTCAAACATGGCGTGAACCTTGAGCGAGGAGTCTTTGGCACTGAAACCGTCGATGATGGTTTTGAGCCCGATGCCGGCCAGCAATCCGAACGCCAGCCAGTGGTCGTAGCGCGAAACGATGGCGTTCACACTCCAGCCCAGCAACCAGCCGGCCACAATCAACAGGATATGGAACAGGGCAAAAACGATACCGGCCAGTAGGGCGCTCCGGACGAGCGGAGGAAAAGGGTCTTTCTCGCCTTCCTTCAGCGATTTTTTCCATGCCGACCGCTGCATGCCGAAGATAAGGCATACGGTAAAGCAGTCTAAAGACAAGGCAATCGACAAAAGAATAAGCGAAAAAAGGCTCATCGTGTTATTTAATCAGGGTCTGCTGGAACTGACGCAAGGTTTCGAGCACGTTGCTGCGTACATGGATAAAGCATTCCACGCCCAGCGCCCGGAACGGTTCCTCTTCGGCCGCCGCACCGGCATACACGATATGGGTCTTGCCTTTCAAAAGAGGGCAGGCCTGTGCCGCCAAGTCAGCGTATTCTTCGTCGCTGCTGCACAACACGGTAATGTCGGCCTTGCTTTCCAAAGCGGCTTTGGCACCCTGTTCGCCGTTTTCAAAACCGGCGTTGTCGATGATTTCGTAACCCAGGCAGCCAAAGAAATTGGTGGCGAAACCGGCGCGTGCCTTGCGCATGGCCAGGTTGCCATAGGTAAGCAGGAACACCTTGGGGCGATGACCGGTCTTTGCCGCATAGGCTTCGGTTTGCAGACGGAGTTCTTCAAAAGCCTGTGCGCCGCGGTAAGGAAGAATCGATTTGAAACGTCCTTCTGTTGCGGTCCGAGGGGCTTCTATTGTAATCTGATCGGCTTCTTTTTCGGTAAGGTTGGGGAACTGGTTTACGCCGGTGAGCACAATCTTGCGTTTGGCTACGTCTTGATTGCGTTTGGTGGCGCAAGCGGCAACGGTGTCTTGCACAAAACCGCTTTCGTAGCAGGTTGCAAAACCGCCTTTGCCTTCGGTTTCCAAAAAGTTTTTCCATGCCGCTTCGGCCAGATTGGCCGTAAGGTTTTCGATATAGTAAGAACCGGCGGCCGGATCGATAATGCGGTTGAAAAACGATTCTTCTTTGAGGAGGATCTGTTGGTTGCGGGCGATGCGGGCCGAAAAGTCATCGCTTTGCCGGAATGCCTCCGAAAAATCCGATACATGAATCGAGTCCGCACCTCCGATAGCTGCGCTCATGGTTTCGGTGGTTGAGCGGAGCAGGTTCACATACGGGTCGTAAATCGATTTGTTCCACGAAGATATCACCGCATGCACAAAAGGAACCTTGCTTTCTTCCACTTGCGGTTTAAAACCGTCTATCAGGTGTGCCCACATCAAACGGGCGGCACGTATCTTGGCAATCGACATAAAATAGTCGGAACCG
>CAYTCD010000012.1:0-30393 GCA_964436335.1 uncultured Bacteroidaceae bacterium | reverse complement strand
AATACGAAAGTGGTTCTGATGCCGATTCAATGTAAATACAGTCAATTCCTTGCTAAACCTATTCCAAAAAATCCGCTGATAATATTCAATCGAATCCCCTTGCAGTGAAAGGGCGCGGTTGCTATTGGATTCCAAATCGTAGAGCCATAGACTCACACGAGAATTAGCCTCTCCTGCCTTAGGATATTTATAGCGGTAATTCTGCGGATAGAGTTCTCCCCATTGGGTCATCTCAAACTCTTTCAATTCCGATTCATCAAATTTCAGATAGGCAATCGCACGTGAATCCGGATGCCAGTCGTAGGCCTTGGTAAAACCAAACTCCTCTTCATACACCCAATCGGTATGGGCATTCCGTATCCTGTTCCATTCCCCGTCCTCCGTAACCGCATATTCCTCTTTAATTACCAAATCGGTATAATAAAGATTATTATCACGGATATAGGCCACCTTGGTACCGTCAGGACTAAAATTCACTTCCTGCACCGCTCCTTTTCCGCTCAAGATTACAGGACAAGTAAATCCCTCTTTTTTATCCCGACTCCATACCACAGCCTGCCAGGTAGCCGACCGTCGATAGATAGGCATCGGATCCGAAAGCAACAGCAACTTGCTCTTGTCTTGATTAAAGGCAAAGCTTACCGCCTTCCATTTTTTGTCTTTGAAGGCCTTGTCTGCATTTTGATTCAGAACTTCGGTCTTTTTTACCTTACCGTTTTTCTGACGGGTGCATTGATAAAGGACGCCCTTTTCGAGCGCGTAATATTCTTTTTCTTCCAGCAAGGATGCCGCCCCGCTCAGGCCTTTCTGGGCAAAGGCCGGCGAGAGATAAATGGAATCCACCGTAATTTTTTTGTTCTGCATTTTTTCCTGTCCCTGACCGGAAAATACCATGCCCCCTATTAATGCGGGGATGCAAAGCATCCGGACTATCGTTTTTGTTTTCATAAGAAATCTTCTTGTCATTCTATGCGCCGGCCAGGTTGTCCGCCAAGCCGCAAACGCAAATTATCCATTAATGCCTGAAATGCCGCACGCCGGTAAATACCATCGCCAAGCCGTTTTGGTTGCAATAGTCGATCGATTCGGCATCGCGCACCGAACCGCCGGGCTGTATAAAGGCCGTGATGCCGGCCTTGTGCGCGATTTCCACGCAGTCGGCAAACGGAAAGAACGCATCGGAAGCCACCACCGCCCCCTTGAGGTCAAAGCCGAAATGCAGGGCTTTGGCAATAGCCTGCTGCAAGGCATCCACACGTGAGGTCTGCCCCACGCCCGAAGCCAGCAGCTGCGCGCCTTTGGCGATCACGATAGCGTTCGACTTGCTGTGTTTTACGATACGGTTGGCAAAAAGCATATCGGCGGTTTCCGTCAGGCTCGGTGCCTTTTGGGTAACAGTCTTGAGCATATCTTCCGACTCGGCCACCGTGTCGCGGTCCTGCACCAGCACCCCGTTGAGGCAGGAACGAATCAAGGGGTCGCCCATCCTGAAATCCTTGTATTGCAGCAACACGCGGTTTTTCTTGCTCTTGAGCACCGCCAAGGCTTCTTCGGCATAGGCCGGCGCCAACAGCACTTCCAGAAAAATCTTGTCTATTTCCCGCGCCGTTTCCGCATCCACCGGCGCATTCGACACCAGCACGCCTCCGAAAGCCGACACCGGATCGCCCGCCAAGGCATCCCGGTAGGCCTCGAATACCGTGGGGCGAACCGCCAACCCGCAGGCATTGTTGTGTTTCAGCACCGCAAAAGCCGGTTCACTGCCAAAATCCTTGATCAAGGCCAAGGCCGAATCGATATCCAACAGGTTGTTGTACGAAATTTCCTTGCCGTGCAGCTGGGTAAAGCAATTTTCGAGCGAACCGTAGAAAGCCCCCTTCTGATGCGGGTTTTCGCCATAGCGCAAGGCACGGCTTTCGGCGGAGAGGCCGCCGAGCGAAGGTTTGGCGTCCTTCTGAGAGGCAGGTGATTGGATTTCCATGCCCGGCACGGTCAGGCGGAAATAGTTTCCGATAGCCTGGTCGTAGGCGGCACTCTTGGCAAAGGCGTAGGCGGCAAAACGGCGGCGGTCCTCCAAAGTGGTGGATGCCTCGGATGCCAGCAGCCGCGCGGCTTCGGCATAGTGTTCCCGCGAAGGCACCATCAGCACGTCCTTGAAATTCTTAGCCCCGGCGCGGATCAGCGAGATGCCGCCGATATCTATCTTTTCGATAATGTCAGCATCGGACGCCCCCGAAGCCAAGGTTTCTTCAAACGGATACAGATCCACCACCACCAAATCGATTTCGGGGATGCCGTATTTCTGCATTGTTTCCATATCTTCCGCCACTTCCCTACGCCCCAGGATACCGCCCATCACGCCCGGATGCAAGGTCTTGACCCGTCCGCCCAGAATGGAGGGATAGCCCGTTACGGATTCCACGGTCTGCGTTTCCAGTCCGAAACCCTTCACATAGTCGTAGGTGCCGCCGGTAGAATACACCTTTACGTCGAAACGCTTGAGAACGTTCAACAGTTCGTCCAGGCCTTCCTTGTGGAACACCGAAATCAATGCGGTTTTTATGCGTTTTTTCATGGATTGAAATATTGCTGTAAGATTCTGTAAAGATAATGCGCCGCCGCCACTTTTACAATCGGGACGGAAAATAAGAAGGCGGAGTCTGATAGCTTTATATTTTATTATTAGTTGTAATAAAAAGTAGAAAATAAAAAACATTCCGCAAGCACTTCCCCAAAGAATCAGCCCTCCCTAAAAAATCAACTCTGTAAAACTGATACTTAACCATAATTTACAATACAGAAGTTCGCCTTGAAGAGGACACCGTTTGGCTCACACAGGCACAAATGATGGAATTGTTTTGCAAAAGGAACCAGCGTAAACCTTCCCTATTTCACCCAATCCAAATAGTTATCCGGGGTTATAACCGCCGTCTCCTTAACGGGATAGGATTTCAAAAATGAGGCAGGCAGAGCCGCATGCGCCTTCTTCGGATTCCACTTCATCTCAAAGGCCGTCATGGCTCCGTCGGTTTCCTCTATATAATCAATCTCCTGCTGCTGGGTCGTGCGCCAAAAATAGGCGTTGACATACCGCCCGTTGTAGTGGTTGTACTTGATACGTTCCGAAATAAAGAAATTCTCCCACAACGCACCGGCATCCTGCCGCAAAGCAAGCGAATTAAGATTTTGAATCAACGCATTGCGGATGCCGTTGTCGTAAAAATATATCTTCTTGCTTTTCTTGAGTTCGGTACGCACGTTACGGTTCAGTGCCGAAAGACGAAAAACCACATAGCATTTCTCCAACAAATCCACATATTTCTCTATGGTTTTGCTGTCGGTGCCCACCGTCTGCGCCAACTCGTTATACGAAACCTCGCTGCCCACCTGCAACGCCAAAGCAACTAACAGTTTCTCCAATAAAACCGGTTTGCGCACCCCCTCCATCGAAAGCAAATCCTGATACAGATAACTGCCCGACAGATTCATCAGAACCGCACGCCTGTCTTCGGCGTTGTTGATAACATCGGGATAAGATCCGTAAATCAAACGGGATTCCAAGGTTTGCTTCACCCGCATCACCCCACCGTCTTGATACAACTCCTGTGTGGAAACCGGATACAGATGGTATTCGAACTTGCGCCCCGTAAGCGGTTCATTGAGCTTATCCTGCAATAAAAAGGAAGAAGACCCGGTAACAAGCAGTTGCACATCGGGGAAATGGTCGGTTATCATCTTCAAGGTGAGTCCGATGCCCGACACTCGCTGCGCCTCATCTATCATCACGATACGGTTGCCGGCCACCAACTGACGCAATTCCGCCAGATTAGCCCGTTCCAACATCGCCCGCACCTGTGGATCGTCACAATCGAGACTGAGTATATGCTCGTTAGGCTCCTGCATTTCCCGAGATGCCAAAATCCGTTTGAACAAGGTACTCTTTCCCACCTGCCTTGCCCCTATCAACACAATGGCCTTGCCGTGAAACATACGCTGCTCAATAACCGCCTGCAATTGCCGTTCTATATATGCCATGAGTCTAATATTTACGTTTTCAATGCTTATACAAAGCATTTTCAGCGTACAAAGATAGGCATACTTCAACTCTAATCCAAAAAATCATACTAACTTTTCGGATTATAATCCAAAAAGTCATACTAAAATTTTGGATTACGATCGCTGTTTTATAGAGAAACCCGAAAGACAAACGCCAAGACAATCCCCTGACCATAAAAAAAGAACAGATACCTCAAAACGAGATATCTGTTCTTTTTCAATCGAAACCGAATCCAAAAAATTGTTTTGAATGGTGGGCTGCAACGCGGCAGATCGCCGTTCAAAACGCTTTTTTATTTACTTATCTTGCGTGGAGACATTGGCCTGCGCCGCCGCCACCCTCGCAATAGGCACCCTATACGGCGAGCAGCTCACATAGCGCATGCCGAGCGAATCGCAGAAAGCCACGGAACTAGGCTCACCACCGTGTTCGCCGCAGATACCGATCTTGATGTCGGGACGGGTAGCACGGCCTTTTTCCACGCCGATACGCATGAGCTGGCCTACCCCTTCGCGGTCCAACACCTGGAACGGGTCGTACTTGAGAAGGTTCTTTTCCAGATAGGTAGGCAGGAACTTGCCGATATCGTCGCGCGAGAAGCCAAAGGTCATCTGGGTAAGGTCGTTGGTTCCGAAGGAGAAGAATTCCGCCACTTCGGCAATTTCGTCGGCGGTAAGGGCGGCACGGGGCACTTCCACCATCGTGCCGACAAAGTATTCGATGCGGTCTTTTCTTTCGGCAAACACCTTTTCGGCCGTTCCACGGATAATATCCACCTGCATCTGCAGTTCTTTCTTGCTACCCGCCAACGGCACCATGATTTCAGGATGCGCGTTGATGCCCTTGGCCTTGAGGTTCAAGGCAGCTTCCAGGATAGCGCGGGTCTGCATTTCGGAAATTTCGGGATAGGTATTGCCCAAACGGCATCCACGGTGACCCAACATGGGGTTCACTTCTTCGAGTTCCTTTACCTTGGCGGCCACTTCTTCCACGCTGATACCCATCACACGGGCCATTTCTTCCTGCCCCTTCTGATCTTTGGGAACAAATTCGTGCAAGGGAGGATCCAAAAGACGAACCGTAACCGGTAGGTCGCGCATGGCGGTAAAGATGCCTTCAAAGTCGGCACGCTGCACCGGAAGCAGTTTGGCCAAAGCCGTGCGGCGGCCTTCGGTATCCTTGGCAAGAATCATTTCCCGCATGGGAATAATCTTGTCGCCTTCAAAGAACATGTGTTCGGTACGGCACAGACCGATACCGCTGGCACCGAAATTACGCGCCACTTCGGCATCGTGCGGAGTATCGGCATTGGTGCGCACACGCATGCGGGTGTATTTGTCCGCCAACTCCATCAAGGCCTGGAAATCGCCGCTGATTTCGGCGTCGTTGGTCTTGATTTCGCCGTCGAACACTTGGCCGGTGGAGCCGTTCAACGAGATATAATCCCCTTCCTTGTAGGTCTTGCCCGACATGGTGAGGGTACGTTTCTTATAGTCGATTTCGATGTCGCCGGCACCCGAAACGCAGCACTTGCCCATACCGCGCGCCACAACCGCCGCGTGCGAGGTCATACCGCCACGGGCGGTAAGGATACCCTGGGCGATATACATACCCTTGAGGTCCTCGGGCGAGGTTTCGATACGCACCAGAATCAGTTTGGCGTTGGGATCCTTTTCGATGGCCTTTTCGGCATCTTCGGCAAAAAAGAGAATCTTGCCCGTAGCCGCACCCGGCGAAGCGGGCAAGCCCTTGGCCATTACCTGAGCCGACGAAAGGGCTTTCTTGTCGAACACAGGGTGCAGGAGTTCATCCAGTTTGTTGGGTTCGATGCGCATCAGGGCCTCTTTTTCGGTGATAAGGCCTTCCTTGCACATTTCCATCGCGATACGAACCATCGCCGCGCCGGTACGTTTTCCGTTGCGGGTTTGGAGCATCCACAGACGGCCTTCCTGAATCGTGAACTCCATGTCCTGCATATCCTTGTAGTGCAGTTCGAGTTTATTCTGAAGATCCCAGAGTTCTTTGTAGAGTTCGGGCATGGATTCTTCGAGCGAAGGATATTTGGCGGCGCGTTCCTTTTCGGAGATGCCCTGCAACTGAGCCCAACGCTGTGAACCCAAGAGCGTGATTTCCTGAGGCGTGCGCACACCGGCCACCACGTCTTCGCCCTGGGCGTTGATCAGGTATTCGCCGTTGAACTTGTTTTCGCCCGTGGAGGCGCTACGGCTGAAGCAAACCCCCGTGGCGGAAGTGTTGCCCATATTGCCGAACACCATGGCCTGTACGTTCACGGCCGTTCCCCATTCGGCGGGGATGTTGTTGAGGCGGCGGTACAGAATGGCGCGTTCATTCATCCAGCTGTCGAACACGGCGATAATCGCACCCCAAAGCTGCTGCCAGGGGTCGGTGGGGAAATCCTTGCCGGTATTCTTCTTGACGGCGGCCTTGAAGCGGACCACGAGTTCCTTCAATTCGGGTACGCCCAGTTCGGTATCGAGTTTGACGCCCTTTTCTTCCTTCATCTTCTCAATGATTTCTTCAAAGGGGTCGATGTCTTCTTTGGAGGCGGGTTTCATGCCCAACACCACGTCGCCGTACATCTGCACGAAACGACGGTAGGAATCCCAGGCGAAACGTTCGTTGCCGGTTTTCTTGCAGAGAGCTTCCACCACGGTGTCGTTGATACCGAGGTTGAGGATGGTGTCCATCATGCCGGGCATCGAAGCGCGGGCACCCGAACGTACCGAAAACAAAAGAGGATTGACCGAATCGCCGAACTTGGCCCCCATGATCTGTTCCGTGGCGGCCATGCCTTTTTCCACTTCGGGTTTGATGGCGCTGATCACCGCGTCCGCGCCGAGGCGGTTATAGGCGGTGCATACTTCGGTGGTAATCGTGAATCCCGGAGGTACGGGCAGACCGATCAGGCTCATTTCGGCCAGGTTGGCGCCCTTTCCGCCCAACAGGTTCCGCATGTCGGCCCTGCCTTCAGCCGTCTTGTTTCCAAACAGATAAACTGTTTTCAATCCTTCTTTCATATTCGTATTTATTATTGAGTATCAAACAATTCCAAGAGCAAAAATCACCTTGGCAGAAAAGTCTGCAAAGGTAATAAAATCAAGGTAAATCTACAAGACTTTCCCCTAATAACACTGCAAGAGGAATCCATCCCGGCGTTTTGTGTGCCAAGGAATCAAATTTCTTACTACCGAATAGATGCGTTCACTAAAAGACAGGTTTCTTAGGCCGCCCTTTGTATTGACCATGAAAATGCCGAAACCGCAGTTTGATAACACCGAAAAAGGCTTCCTTGAAAATTTTCTTGCTCATCTTGGAGGTGCCTTCCTTACGGTCGGTAAATACAATCGAAACCTCCTTGAGCTGATATCCAAGTTTGTAGGCGGTATATTTCATTTCTATCTGGAAAGCATAACCTACAAAATGTACATCGTTGAGATCCATATTGCGCAACAAGGCAGATTTGTAACAAACAAAACCCGCCGTGGCATCGCCCAATTTCATACCGGTAACAAAACGCACATAGGCCGAAGCAAAATACGACATCAAAACCCTGCCTATCGGCCAATTCACCACATTCACCACCCCATTCACATAGCGGGAACCAACCGAAAGATCGGCTCCATCTTTGGCACATGCATCATATAGGCGTTGCAAATCTTCCGGATTATGGGAAAAATCGGCATCCATCTCTATGATGTAATCGTAACAGCCTTCAGCCAACGCCCACTTGAAACCATGTATATAAGCAGTTCCCAAACCCAGCTTACCTTGCCTTTTTTCGATAAAAAGGCGGCCTGCAAATTCTTCGGAAATCAGGTGTTCCACAATATCGGCCGTGCCGTCGGGCGAATTGTCTTCCACCACCAGTATATCGAAAGCCTTCGGCAAAGAAAAAACCTTTCGGATTATTTTCTCAATATTCTCTTTTTCATTGTAAGTGGGAATAATTACCAATGTATCGCTATGCATAGCCGAAAGTTTTAACATTCTCCGACAAATTTAGCAAAAAAATCTTTGCCACCGAGAAATAGGTGCACATTGAACACAGAGATTGGGCATGGAAGGGTTGTAGCCCTTTGAATCTAAAGATACTCTTTGTTGAAATTTTCATTACATTTATCTAATAAAATTATTAGCCAAACCTAATAAAATTCGAAATAAAACAACTATCTATCAAATATTTTTTTCAACATCACAAACAAATTTGATGAACTTTATGACGGCCACACCTGTCCCATAAAATGAAACAAGTATTCCGTACCTTTGCCTTATAAAATCCAATCCACTATGAACCAACTGCAAAAGTACCTCGGTGGCACTGGGAAGTTATTTTGAGGATTTTATCAAGACCAAGATTTCGCAGGGCCGTTACAACAACGCCAGCGAAGTTATCCGCGCCGGATTGCGTCTGCTGGAAGAGAACGAAGAACGGATGATTGCCCTCAAAGCGGCATTGCCGAAAACTTCAACCCGCAGCAACACCTTGAATCGCTAAAAGCACAAAGGAAACGATCCAATGGCTAAGTATCTCCTAACCAACAAGGCGGTAGAAGACCTTGCCAGCATTCGGAATTACACACTTGAGACATGGCCGGAAAAGCAAACTGATGATTACCAACCAATAAGGCAGAAATCCAAATTCTCCACAGCCGGATAGACATTCCCAACCGACTGACCGAGTAATTTCTAAAAAAGAAAAAAGCCTAAAATTCCGAAGAATCCCCCACTCAACCTAGTTCGAAGCAAGAACGAAAAAAGCGATTTGGAGGATGGGATGCGCGGCGCAGCCCGAAGGGCGGAGAGGGAGCGTACTGAACCCATTTCGAAGCCGAATTAAAAGCGTTTTGGGTGGTGAGATGCGAGGCGGGCATTGGGGGATGCGAGGGAGCGTACTAAAGTACGTGACCGAGTAGCCCCCAATGCCCAACGAAGCAGATTGCCCCCCAAAACGCTTTTAATTGCCGAAGTTGTCGTAGCGGATCATTTCCGGCGGCACCCCCAACCCCTCCAGCATCCTCACCACCGCATCCGTCATCGGCTTGGGGCCGCAGAGATAATATTCGATTTCTTCGGGTTCGGGATGGTTCTTGAGGTATTTATTAAAGATAACCTGATGGATAAAGCCGGTATCGCCTTTCCAGTTGTCTTCCGGAAGAGGTTCGCTTAAGGCCACGTGGAAACTGAAATTGGGATTTTCCTTGGCCAGCTGCTCGTATTCGTCCATGTAGAAGAGTTCCTTGAGAGAACGCCCGCCGTACCAAAACGAAGCCTTTCTTTGGGTGTGTCGGGTCTTGAACTGGTCGAAGATCTGCGAACGCATGGGCGCCATGCCCGCCCCGCCGCCGATAAACATCATCTCGCGTTGGGTGTCCTGTACGAAAAATTCGCCGTAAGGCCCCGAAATGGTAATCTTGTCGCCCGGTTTGAGCGAATAGATGTACGAAGAGCAGATACCGGGGTTCACGTTCATGAAGCCCCCCTTCTTGCGGTCGAAAGGCGGCGTGGCGATACGCACGTTGAGCATGATGCGGTTGCCCTCCGCCGGGTGGTTGGCCATCGAATAGGCGCGGAAACAAGGTTCGGGATTCTTCATCACCAGATCCCACATCTTCATCTTGTCCCAATCGGCGCGGTATTGTTCCTGCACCTGTATGTCCTTGTATCTGACCGTGCAGGCCGGCACATCGATCTGAATGTAACCGCCGGCACGGAAATTAAGGTTCTCCCCTTCGGGCAATTTTACCACAAACTCCTTGATAAAGGTGGCCACATTCTTGTTGGAGACCACCTCGCACTCCCATTTCCTAACTCCGAACACTTCGGGCGGAATGGCGATGCTCATGTCGTTCTTTACCTTTACCTGACAGCCCAACCGCCAGTTTTCCTGTTGTTCACGATACGAAAAGAAACCTTTTTCAGACGGCAGGATGCTCCCCCCGCCTTCGGTTACCCTACAGCGGCAAAGCCCGCAACTGCCCTTTCCCCCGCAGGCGGAAGGCAGGTATATCTTTTGGGATGCCAAGGTGGAAAGCAGGGAACTGCCCGTATCCACTTCCAAAGTCTTTTCCCCGTTTATCTGCAATTTTACCTTTCCCTGCGGCACGAGTTTTTTACGCGCCAACAGCAATACGGCCACCAAGATCAGGATGACCACCAGGAAAACCGCTACCGAACTTAAAACAACACTCCACATAACATCCTTTTTTAAAGCTCAATACCCAAGAAACACATAAACGAGACGCCCATCAGCCCCGTAATGATAAAGGCGATGCCCAAACCCTTCAAAGGTGCGGGCACCTGCGAATACTTCAATTTTTCGCGAATCGCGGCGATGCCCACGATGGCAAGACACCAGCCGATGCCCGAACCAAGGGCAAAGGTGGTCGATTCGGCCAAAGAGGAATATTCCCTTTCCTGCATAAAGAGCGAAGCCCCCATGATGGCGCAGTTTACGGCGATCAGCGGTAAAAAGATACCCAAAGACGAGTACAGCGCCGGCGAATAGCGTTCCACCACCATTTCGACCAACTGCACGATAGCGGCGATGACGGCAATGAACATGATGAAGCTCAGGAAACTCAAGTCCACCTCCGACAAAGACGGGCTCAACCACGACAAACCGCCCTTTACCAACAGGTATTTATTGATGAGGAAGTTTACCGGAACGGTAATCAGCATCACAAAAATCACGGCCAGACCGAGGCCGAAAGCGGTCTTTACGTTTTTGGAAATTGCCAGATACGAGCACATGCCCAGAAAATAGGCGAACACCATATTATCGACAAAAATCGACCGCACGAAAAGGCTGAACAGATTTTCCATGGCTTACTTCTCGATTAGATTACGGTTAAACGAACGATGCACCCAAATGATTACCCCCAGCACAATCAAGGCCATGGGGGGCAAGATAAACAGGCCGTTGTTGACGTAGCCTGCCTCATAAAAGGATTCGGGTATCACCTTGAATCCCAAGAGCGTTCCAGAGCCCAAAAGCTCACGCAGAAACGCCACCACAATCAGGATAAAGCCATAGCCCGCCCCGTTGCCGATACCATCGAGGAATGCCGGCCAAGGCTTGTTCGCCATCGCGAAGGCTTCCAACCGCCCCATCACGATGCAGTTGGTGATAATCAAGCCCACGAACACCGACAGCTGTTTGCTCACGTCGTAGGCCACGGCTTTGAGCACCTGGTCCACCAAGATAACCAGTGTGGCGATGACCGTAAGCTGCACGATGATACGGATACGCGGCGGTATCGTATTGCGCAGCAAGGAAATGATAAGGTTCGAGAAACCGGTCACCACGATAACCGAAACCGCCATCACCAATGCCGGCTGCAGCTTTACCGTTACCGCCAGCGCCGAACAGATGCCCAACACCTGCACGGTTACGGGATTGTCCGCGCCGAAAGGACGGCTCAGCAATTTAAGGTTCTTGGCCGAAAACAGGCGGTTTTCCTCGCCCGACGGCTTGGGAATCTGCACCTTGGCAGGGGCTTTTTCCTGCCGTTTCATATCTTTTTCTTTCATCTTCTTAAACCTTATTCAAGATCCGACTTGGTTTCTTCCTCCACCACCGTCTTTACCGTATCGTCAACGGATTGTGTCGGTTCCGTCTGTTGGGGAGCTTCCTGCAGGGGAACTTCCTCCACGACCGCCGGCTGCGTTTCCACCACAGGCATCGGTTTCTCCTTTATTTTCGGCGGTTCGGGTTTGGGAGATACCGCCACCTCTGGCCTCCTCTCCTTTTCTTCTTTCACTTCTACCGCCACTTGCGCAAGCGTATCGGCTACCGGCTGCATCTTGGCTTTCATATTTTGGAAAAAAGGACGGTAATATTCCAGACTGCCCGACAACATGGCCGTTACGCCGTTGCTGGTCATCGTGCCGCCCGAAATGGCATCCACGGCATGTTCCGCCCCTCCGGCATATTTGTCGGCACCGCCTTTCTGCACGGTAATGGACGTGAAATGGCCCAGCGTGTCGAACAGTTGCTTTCCGATAAACTGCTGTTGGAAAGCGTTCTCGGCTATCTCTGCACCCAAACCCGGCGTTTCGCCCTTATGCCCGAAAGTAGCCCCGGAAACCGTGTTGAAATCCTTGTCCAAGGCGAGGTAGCCCCAGATAGGCCCCCACAAACCCTTTCCCTGCAAAGGCACGATATAGAGCGAATCGCGGCACACGAATACCGGAAAAAGCACGTCTTTCCACCCCGAAGCGGCTTGCCCCAACTGGGTCTTCAAATCGCAGTCGAAAGCGCGGACTGAAGATGACACCAGCTCACCCTGCATATTCACCATCCATTCGGCGGTTATCAGGCGGTTATAGACCTCCACGGCCTCTTCGCTCGTAACCGTCTGCCCGGCGGCCTTGAGGATTTCCTGCATCTTGGCCACTTCGCGGTTGCGTTCCTGCATAGGTTGCAGCAGGTTAGCCGTAAGCGCCAATACCACGGCCACGGCCACCACAAGCCCCGATGTATAAAGAAATATGTATATATAGGAGAACATGATTACTGAATATTAGCTGTTTACAACTTGCGTCCGAACTGTCTGCAACCTTTTCCTGCGCCGGTTGATGTTTCGGTTCACCACCAGATAATCGATCAGGGGCGCAAAGGTGTTCATCAGGAGGATGGCCAACATCATGCCTTCCTGATAGGCAGGATTATAGATACGTATCAGCACCGCCATCAGCCCCACTAGGAAACCGAAAATCCACTTGCCGCAGTTGGTCTGCGCGGAGGTAACTGGGTCGGTGGCCATAAACACCGCGCCGAACAGGAATCCGCCCGAAAGCAGGTGCTGCATCACGGTGGCATCGGTAGAACCCGTCAGGCGGCCGATCCAAGCCATCACCACTCCGCCTGCCACAGCGCTGAACATGATGCGGAAACTGCCTATGCCGCTCCAAAGCAAAATCGCCGCGCCCAGCAGGATGCAGAACTTGGAGGTTTCGCCCACCGAACCGGGGATGAATCCCCAAAACAATTCCGATGCCGTGGGCAGGTTGCCCGCATGGGAAGACATGGCGGCCAAGGCCGTGGGGCCGGAAACGGCATCCGCCACCCAAACGGCATCCCCGCTCATCTGGGAGGGATAGGCAAAGAACAGGAACGCCCGCGCCAGGAGCGCCGGATTCCAGATATTCATGCCCGTGCCGCCGAACACTTCCTTGCCGATAATCACGGCAAAGGCGGTGGCCACGGCAATCATCCACAGCGGTACGTCGGGCGGACAGATCAGGGGAATGAGGAAGCCCGAAACCAAAAAGCCTTCGTTGACCTCATGCCCTCTTACTTGGGCAAACACGAACTCGATGCCCAAGCCCACCACATAGCTCACAATCAGCATGGGAAGCACCTTGGTGCAGCCAAACCAAAAAGCCGGCCAAAACTCGCACGTCTGCCCCAGGGAAACAAAGTGCATATAGCCTGTGTTGTAGATACCGAACAGAAAGCAGGGCAAGAGCGCCACCACCACGGTAATCATCGTGCGCTTCATATCCAAGGCATCCCGCACATGGCTACCCGAAACGGTAACTTTATCAGGCACATACAAAAAGGATTCAAAGGCCTCGAAGGTGGAATGGAGAAAATGCAGCTTTCCGTCCTTCTCGAACTGAGGCTTGATCCTGTCTAAGAAATTCCGCAACATATTATATATAGGTGTTTCTTGATTCCTAACCGGCCAGGCTTAGTCCACTTCCTTGCAAACCAGTTCCAAGCCCTTACGAATGATCTGCTGTATCTCGGTCTTGGAGGCGTCGATGTATTCGCAGAGCGCAAAATCTTCGGGCGACACCTCATAGATGCCCAGATCTTCCATCTTCTCGATGTCTTCCGCCAAGCAAGCCTTAATCAACTGCATGGGATAGATATCCATCGGCAACACTTTCTCGAACTGCCCGGTGAGCACAAAAGCGCGTTCTCCCCCGTTCAGGTTGGTGTCGATACGGTAGCGGCGCTGCCTGAAAAGCCAGGCGAAGAAAGTGCGGGAATAACTGTAGAGGTTGATACCGGGCGTCATCCAGCCCATAAAACGGAAACGTTTGCCCTCGGGAATCACCGAAATGCCGTGGTCGTAGGCACCCAGATAGCCGGAAACGCCGATGCTCGTGCCTGTCAACACATTGCCGCTCACCACACGAATATCGGCATCCTGATTGAGATTGTCTTTGAGCAGGTAGGCTACATTGAGTCCGGCCACTACCTTGTGATAGCCTGTTCTGACCACTTCGGATCCCCCCAATGCCACGATTTTGGTAGCATCGTAGATACCTTTGAGGAACAGCCGCCCCATAATGACAACGTCTTGCGGATGAACGAACCAAACCTCCTCGCCTTTGTTGATGGGGGCGATATGATGAATCTGCACACCCACATTCCCGCAAGGATGCTTGCCTTCAAAAACACAGTGTTCCACATTCTTACATTCGTTATAAGCCCTGGCGGCCGTTTTGGTGCGGTGCACACACAGATACACCTTTCCGGAGGTAAGACGGCGCAAAGCATCGATACCGGCCTGAAAACATTCTTCCTGTCCATTTACAGCCATATCCAAGTCGGGGGCCAACGGAGCGGTGTCGAAAGTGGAAACGAAAATATCGCGCGGACGGCTATCCGGATTTGCGGGAATATCGTAAGGACGCTGGCGGATATACGGCCAAAGGCCGGCTTCCACCAAGCGTGCCTTTACATTCTCTTCGGTAAAAGCCTCTGGTTTTATTACACCAAACTGCTTATATTCAATTTTTTCGTCTGCTTCGATGCGGATTTCCCGAATCACACGGCGTTCTCCGTAAACGATTTCCGTTACCACACCGCTCACGGGGGAAGACACAGTGACCACAGGATTCTTCTTGTCGTAGAACAAGGGAGAACCCGCCAACACGTGGTCGTTTTCCTTTACGGCCAACTTGGGTTGCAGACCATAAAAATCGGAAGGTTTTACCGCATATTTGCGATAGGCTACCGTGGGTGCGTTCAATGAATGGTCGGGAACTCCTTCAATTTTGATATCCAGCCCCTTGCGGAGTTTGATGATTTTTTCCATGGGCAGAAGCCTCCTCATTTAAAAGTACGAAGATACGTAATTTGCCGGATATCGGGGAAAAGCGCTCCTCGTTCCCTACTACAGATGGACCATATTTTTTTGTAAAATTGCAGAGGCCGCAGCCCTTTCTCCCATTGCCCGATTATACGGGTTGGCAAACGGCTGAAGGCTTTGCACAAACTAGACCCTATGGTGATGTGGAACCCGTGGCACGGCTGCCACAAGATAAGCGCGGGCTGCAAGCACTGCTATGTGTATCGGGAAGACGCCGCTTTCGGCACGGAAATCCCCTCCGACCAAGTGCGCAAGACCTCTTCGTTCCGCCTGCCGCTCAAGAAAGACCGTCATAAGAATTTCAAATACCCTTCCGGAACGCAGTTCGGGCTGTGCTTTACCTCCGATTTGCTCATTGAGGAAGCCGACTCTTGGCGCGAGGAAATCTGGGACATCATCCGCCAACGCCGCGACTGCACGTTTTTTTTCTTTACCAAACGCATAGACCGCCTGGCCGCCTGCCTGCCCTCCGATTGGGGCGAGGGCTACGAACACGTGGCGGTGGGCTGCACGGTAGAGAACCAAGAACGCGCCGACTACCGTCTGCCCATATTCCTTTCCCTACCGATACGCCACCGTCTGTTGATAGTCGCCCCCATGCTGGAAGCGGTGAATTTACGTCCCTATCTCGACCCGCAACGCATCGAAGAAGTTTCGGTGGGCGGCGAATCGGGCACCTACGCCCGCACTTTAGACTATAACTGGGTGCTCGACCTCCACGCCCAATGCCGCGACGCCCAGGTTCCGTTCTGCTTTCACCAAACCGGTTCCTATCTGCTCAAAGACGGCAAGACCTACCGTATTCCCCGCGACCAACAACACGCCCAAGCCCGCAAAGCCGGCATAGACACGCGCGAGCCGAGGCTATAGCCGCCCTGCCGTTTGTTGATGAACCGCCCGCCCTTGCGAAGTCAATTGATATTGTTGCCTTGGATGCCGGGGAGATTCCGGATAGCGCATCACGACAAACCCGGCACGCAAAGCCGGGGCAAGATATAATTTTAGAAAGTTGTCCCGCCCCTTCAATTGTAATCTTTCCATCATGGTTTTTACCGGCACCTGCTCCTCCCCTATTACCGAAAGCAAGCGCACCACATTGACATCTCCACATTCCACATACTTGTCCTGTACTTGTCCTGTACTTGTCCTGTACTTATCCTGAAAGGCTGCTGCATTTTCAGAATCTGACAGATAACGCTGTTCTCGCCAATCTTCCGAGGGGTGTATATGCAGATACCTGTTTTTCAGCTCCCAACGTTCCCCCAACAGAAGATTTCTAAAGAAGCGTTCCAGATATACAGAAGTATAATCGATACCTTGCCGTGCATTCTTGTAGTTGGCCCGTACCAAAGCGTTCCTGAAATACCATGAATGTTCCGCAAACAGATTGTTGGTCACTTCAAAACCAATAGAACGCAGATAAAGAATCAAAAAGACCGCCGTTGTGCGGGTGTTGCCCTCCCCGAAAGGATGAATCTGCCATAATCCGGAAACGAAGCGGGTAATATGCGCCACCATCTCATCGTCCGATAATCCCGCGTAACGAAAAGCACGCTCCTGCTCCAAGTCGTGGTCGATGGCCCTGTGCAAATCTTCCCAATGCAGATAACTTACCGTATCTCCCCCTAACACCCATTCTTTCTTGGTGATATCGTAATCCCTCAATTTGCCGGCAAACTTAAATACCCCCTCGAATATCCTCCGATGCAAGGCCACAAAACCCTTAGTACTGAAATCCAGTGTTTGAGTAGAAAGTATTTTGGTGATATTAACCGAAACGCTGTCTGCCTCACGCATCTCATCATCCGCTGGCTCGCGCATCGCCTTAGAACGGTAATAATCCCTTACCCCCTGCCGCACTTCGTCTATCGTGATATCCCCCTCTATATGCCGGCAGGCCGCTTCTTTCAGATAATCGGAAGTGGTAAGACCATCCACCGCCTGCAATCCGATAGCCGTTTGCCAAGCATACGCCCGCTGCTGCCGGTCAGGCTCCCCTTGCCGTATGTATTCCTCAAAATCAATCATAGATAATATTGTAAAGATACAAAAAGTCGAGCGCATAGACAAGTGTAAGCCGTAAATCATATACTGGCAAAATACTATTTTTGTAGACACAAACGCCCCTTAATCATGAAACCGAATCCCGAACTGATAGACTATGTGGAACGGCATATTCTGCCGCAATACGCCCGCTTCGACAAGGCGCACCGCGAAGACCACGCCCGTATGGTGATGGAACAGAGCCTGAAGATAGCCGAGAAGATGCCCGAAGCCCATCCCGACATGGTGTATGCGGTGGCGGCGTTCCACGATTTGGGGCTTGCCAACGGACGGGAAAATCATCACACCGACTCCCGGAAGATTCTCTTGGCGGACACCTTTCTGCAAAGCCGTTTCACGCCCGAAGAACGGAACCTTATGGCGGATGCCGTGGAGGATCACCGCGCCTCCAACCAACAGAAACCCCGCAACCTCTACGGCCTGATTGTGGCGGAAGCAGACCGTTTCATCGACCCGGAAACCATTATCCGCCGAACCGTTCAATACGGCTTGGCGAACTATCCCGAATTAGACCGCGAAGGCCATTACCAACGCACGCTGTCGCATTTGGTGGGGAAATACGGCCCAAACGGCTATCTGAAGATATGGATTCCGTGGAGCGACAACGCCACCCGTCTGCAGGAACTGCACCGCATCATTGCCGACGAAACGCGCATCCGGGAGTTGTTTGAACGGATTTTTGAGGAGGAAACCCAAGTCTACTCTTCCGCGAGCAATTCCCGATAGATATTGTAGTCTTCCTGAAGAAAGCAGCAGAGGATGACCTCTCCCGTGTAGAGGCCGCTTTCAAGATGATGCTTAATGGTATTGAGGGCTATCTGCGCCGCCTCTCGCTGAGGATAGCCGTAAACGCCCGTGCTGATGCAGGGGAACGCAATGCTTGCAAGGTGGTGGGACGCCGCCAAGCGCAAGGCCGTATCATAGCACGACGCCAACAACTGCGCTTCTCCGTGTGAACCGCCCCGCCATACCGGCCCCACCGTATGAATCACCTTCTTACACGGCAAACGGTAGGCCTCCGTTATCTTGCTCTGCCCCGTCTGGCAACCGCCCAAAGTGCGGCACTCCTCCAACAGCTCCCGACCTGCCGCCCGATGAATCGCCCCGTCCACACCCCCGCCCCCAAGCAACGAAGTATTCGCCGCATTCACTATCGCATCAACCTTTAATTTGGTGATGTCGGACTGGAGGAGGTGGATGGGAGTCATGTTTTCTCCAACAATCAAATACCGCCTAATTTTTATAAAAGTCAAAAGCGGATTTTACGGATTGGTAATCCCAATATCTGATCCCATTCTCTATCTTTTGCATAGGCCTATGTATCCTCTAGACCTCACAGCCTCTGGACATTTCGATTTGTCACAACAAGTTGAGTTGTATAAAACAATAATTTCTAGACCATCAGCAACAGCCTTATCACATTCGTATTCGACATAACTTCTAGTATCCACATAATTTCCTCGAGCACAACTCTCGGTCCAACTGTTGTAACTCTTACAAAGATGGCAACCTCCAGACCTAAGGTCTCTTGTTTTGCTTCCAACTATAAGTACGAATGTTTTTGAATTATTCAGTCTCTCCGCCAAAGACCTTTTAATGGAGCAATTCAGACTCGTATCTCTTGCTTGAGTCAGGTCATGCGCGTCAGAAAAAGACAATCCATAACGTTCGCTTTCATTCCATTTATAGAGTTGGTCAATAGCATTTCTATCACCATCCCAATCTCCTGCAACATAAGTTTTTGTCCTAGCCATTACTTAAACTGTTTTTTTATTTCGTATAAATTTATTTTTCTTAATGTCGATTCCGTCAAATATATCGTTATAGGTTGATTGATCGTTGCATTTGACAACCTAAGTGTACACAATAGGCATTTCAATAATTGACTATCGTTCTTGAGTGATGGATTTTCAAAACGCGTAATACCGCCCCCCAATAAAGGAATAGAGATGGGCTGATTAGCATATGTCCGACTAATTTCCCTCCACATCGTACTTAAACACGCCTCATATTGATTATGCGTAAGCGTTGCTTGATTATTTTCATCAAAATGAGCAAATGCCAACAACATATATCTATCATAAATAATTATCCTGCCAAGTTGATGACAGATTTTTCCACCCCGCTCTCTCTGTGTCATATTATGGACTCGAGGTGCATTGCGTATTGTATTTCGTAAATCATTTATATCATTGACATACTTTTCAATATATTGTCCATTAAGAGAATTACGCGCAATTATAACATCATCCACCTGTGTATCAAAGAATTCATTACATGGAATCACCTTCCAATCATTGCTCTTAAATAAATCACCACGCGTAATTACAATGGTTGTATTATGAAATCTCAACTTAATAGTTCTTGAAGTACGCCATAATTTAATGATTGCCGTAGCAATCCATACCAACACAAGAACAAAAACAATAACACCTAATTTTTCCCACCACTGATTTATATCCCAAATATCTTTTAAACCAAAGTCGCTTATTGCACATAAAGTTTCTATACCCGCAATGATTGCTACTGCTATAGAGAAACTGTCAATCCACAACGATTTACTACAGAACTTATGCATAACTATCTTATCTTTAGTATCTCTGTTATATCTGCTATACGACACTCTTATTCTGGATTGAAGAAACCAAAGTCAATGCGTTTCACTTCAAAGGAATGGCTGGTTACAACCCCCACATTAAATTTTATCATATAACGGGCAAGTTGCTCGCCGTCTATCAACACTACCCTGACGCTGCCACTATTTGCCACTTTCTTGGCTTCCTCGGAGAAATGCGAAGTAGTGATATATACACCTTTATTTGCCCCAACCGTCATTAATGCCCCTTTAAATTGGTGTATATCTGGAGCACCTACAGTCTTATCATTCCAACGTTTAGCCTGAATATAAACTTTATCAAGTCCCAAAGCATCTTCTTTAATGATGCCGTCTATTCCTCTATCTCCTGAAAATTGCGTAACCTTGGCTGCGCCTTCAAAGTCTCCGCCATACCCCATTGCAACAAGTAACTTAACAACAAGTTCTTCAAAAAATTGAGGCGATTGTTCCAATATAGTTCGCAATATCTCATCCACAAGATTAGCGGTAAGTTCCTCATGTGCTGCTATCATCCTATCCGTTGGGGTAGTATCCTCAATCTTACTAGGTTCCGCCCCCGAAGAATCTTTCTTGTGATTTACAAACTCAGCAAAAGAGGGATAGTGCTCTATCAAAAATTTTTGAGTGATATCAGTTATACCTGAATCCAATAACTGCCTTCCTTGCTCAGATATTACAAACGTCGCTCTCTGTGGACTAATAACCAATCCCGCTTTTAACATATACGTCTTAGCCCAACTGCATCTATCATAATGCCTGTTCTGACCGCTTTTCTCAATAGTTTCAGACAAATCCGATTGCGACAACTTCATGCTTGTTGCCAACTCTGACCATACATCAGATTTAATGTTCCGCACTTTTCCATCACCCATAAGCTTAAGGAATGGATAAAGATATTGCTGAAATGGTGGTATCATAGTTTCCTAATTTAAGATTCAAAGGTACAATTTTGATAAAATATAAGTGTTCCTCTATATATTGATATAGTTAAATACTTTTAGTAATAACATGCACGATTAGCCCCAAAAGAACCGTAGAGATTGCTGTAAACACTGTTCTTCTGTATCGTTTTCGTTTTTCAAAAATATTCTTCTGTACACCAATAGAAAAACAAGTCTCAGGATATGCCCACTTTATAAACCTCATAAGGCATATCCAACCCAGAAACATTGTAGAAAATAGATAACTAATCCGAATTATCCATTGGGATGTATTATCTTCTTTATCAATAGGGGTTACATAATAAGATAGTAGCAAGGTTAAAACACTAGAAAAACTACAAATCAAAAACAATTGCAAACCTATGTTATAAATCCACGAATAGGGAGCTTTTATCCGTTCTATCTTATCTCCAATCTCTCTAGAAATAGCTATTATTTCATCTGATGACGCTTCTTCGATTTCCAATGATACTGACTGCTTCCTGTTATCTCTGTTAAAAAATTGTATAACAATAAAATCTCTTGTAATATATTCATCTACCCTCATCGCCTTCATTGAAATTCTTTCAATCTTTCCGTCGGAGGTATTGTCATAAGAAATGATGTCATCAATAGTATTTGTTTTTCGCGTTGTTCCATTTACAGTTTCAAACTTATATTCGACACATTTACTTCTATCCTGAAGATATTTATCAATCCCTTGCAATATTTCTGCAGTTACAACTGTTTGAAATGTATAATCCTTCTTAAAAGATCCTTTCAACATTTATTTATCGTGTTTTGTATTCAATGAGTTTCTAAATCTCCTTCACCCCGATAGACTTAAAACGCTATCATAGTCTTCACAATATACAACCCTAACAATTTCCAACATAATTAGAGAAAGCACACTTCGAATATATAGGCCTGTGATTCTTTTTGTTATATTGTTTCACGAGCTGAACCTCTACTTTCAGTCTTTCCTTCTTGCTAAATAAAAACATAATGGATTTTTTCAACCCTGGTATCAAATTCAAGCGTTCACGTAAATCAAAAGCAAGTTCATACAAGACAATAACAGCGGCTAACACTCCTCCGCCCCATACTTTTTTTCTTGTAAATTCAACAATAACAACCGCCATAGACAAAAGTAAAAAAACAGCCACTATAATACTTTTCACATACCGTCTTCTCATCTTTTTCTTCAAAAAGCCTCTCCGTATCCCCTGCCAATCAGAAGTTTCTTTTTTAAATACCATTAAGTTCCCCTTTCGAATACGCTCTCTTAATTCTGTATTTTCCTTTTGTTTGGTATCTGCCAATTCTTTATATGACTTTAATTCGTTGATTTCGGTATCCTTTTCTTTAATCAAAGAATCCTTCTGCTTAATCTCACAAATTTTATCTTCTATAAAGGCTTCCAAATCATTCGTCTGAAGAATATCCTCATTATCCGTTGTCATTTCTTCCGGTCTTGTTGGAACCATAAAACGAAGAGCAGCTATACGACTTACGACTTCTTCACGCGAATAATCCTCACTAGATTCCATAAATGCCTTATATCGTTTTTCCACCGATTGATTTGCTCTTTTAGCAAATGCTATCTGCGCCTTAACTATAACATCAAAATTTTTCAATGTCGCAGAAGGATTGAATCCTCGATTAAGACCGAGCCAAAGTCTTGTTGTCAGTTCTCCTAATGTGAATGCCAAAGGAACATTAGTCTGTCCATTATTGCGAATGATACGAGACAATTGCAACGCGACCTGAGTTTGCGTTAAAAATACATATCCCATTCTTTTGAATTCCATTTGAAACTGTCCCCCTCTACGAATATTCACATAATTAAGGTACCTCAGATTATTTTCTTTATCAACATCTTCCCCTGGAACTGAATCAAGAAGTTCGACAGATTCTATATTGAAACTCTTATTCTTCGGTAAATAATACTCATTGTATTCTTCCTCTTTTATTGAGAAGTTATTAGCCAACCTCCAAAAGTCCGCTTGCATAGTTATCACATCACTAGGGTTTTTCGCGGACTTAACTATATAAGACATGGCCGACCTCGATGTATCTAGCCTTTTTCTGCCTGATACTATTGACTCTGCTGCAGAAAAATAACCATTAATTTCGTCTTTTATTTCAGGGAAATATCTCAAACGAATAAGATCTCTTCCTTTCTTGGCATAGTTTAATCTATTTATTTCTGAAACGACATCATAAAACTCCTTAAAGAGCCCCCGAAACGTCTCTCCATCATACCCTGCCATAAAGAACAATAATTCCGTGTCCAGATAGATAATCAAATCTCTTTCTATAACGGTATACTCTATCGGTTTAGAGTTATATGATAACCCCATAAAAATAATTGAACCCTGAACTACCTTTTGAAGAATAGGTTTCAACTCCGGATTCAAAATCACAAATTGCTCTATTTGTTGTGACAACTCCGAACTATGATCTTCTTCGATAAGAAATGTACACAGTGCACGTTTGAGGTCTGAATCCGAGATATCATCAATATTTACAAAACGCTTATCTATAAGGCTTTTACGCAATTTATCTATTACTTGTGTTACTTCTCCATTAATATCCGCAATCCTCGTTTCACAGGACGATCTATCAATATTAAGTTTAGAATCATCCACTATATAACTCACTTTTAACTTCGGTGCCCGTGTCAAAAAATTCGCCTTTCGTATAGCGCTCTCTACTACAGCCTTGGGAATATCAAAACCGTAATCATCTTTTAGATATTCATTTAATGATACCTGATCCACTATCCTATCCTTATGATGGATAACAGAAATCTCCATAAAGTCTACAATAACAGATATAATATCTTTCTTTTCGTCATATAATTGGCTAAATAAGGCCAATGATGCTAGCCCTTTCTCTTTTTCTGTTACTGTTACCATTGTTATATGGTTGTTATAGTTAATAAAAACATTTTTTTAACCTTACAAAGGTATAAATTCTTATGTGATATATGAAGCACCTTTGCTACCTTTGTAAGGTATTTCTCAACAATCGAACCTAATACTATTCCAACACGATGTCACCAGAGCAACGGAGCCGCTGCATGGCGGCAATCCACAGCAAGGACACCAAGCCTGAAGTATTGGTACGGAAGTTCTTGTTTGCCAAAGGCCTGCGCTTCCGTATCTGTAACCGCAAACTTCCCGGCACACCCGATATCGTGCTGTCCAAGTATAAAACGGCTATCTTCATTGACGGCTGTTTTTGGCACGGCCACGAAGATTGCAAGTATTCCCGACTGCCCAAGACCAACACCGAGTTTTGGAAATCCAAGATTGAGACCAACAAAGCCCGAGATATAAGAAACAACAATGCCCTTGTAGAGGCAGGTTGGAAAATCATCCGCCTTTGGGAATATGAAATCCTCCACAAGGCAACCCGCGCGGAACTCCTCGAAAACCTTTACGAACGCATTACTGGAAACCTACAGACACCCAAGCCTTACACCTAGCCAATACCCGCCACTCTCCCCTTAGCAGTGGAACCCGCCCCTCTTTACGGCCATTTCTCGATAAAAAGAGAAAACCTCCCCGACAAACACCTGTCACTGACTGTCATTGAGCGGGAAGAAGTGAATCTTGGTGAAAAGATTTAACATTTTTCCGTAACATAGACAATATCTCTTCGACCCTACTTGATAGAGTTGGGGAATCAACCGAGTATATCGCGTTTCTATCAAAATTTCATATAAGGATGTATTTTTGTATCTTCGCAATAGTATGATATTATTGGAATATGAACCAAAACAGTGAACAAATAAGACCGGATTTAAGTCTTGATATAGCCCAAGATCAAGTACTTACTCCAAAGCAACAACAAGATGCCATTATACGTTTCTTGGGCAAGGAACATTGTAAGGTACAAGAACTTATAGGCCATCGAGTATTAACCTACACCAATGGTAGAAAGAATTATATCTTTCTGCATCGCGCTGTATCGTATTTAGGTAATCCACACCCTATATTCAAGAAAAGAGTACAATTACCTCATTGGTACAAGGAGTTTTGTGAGGACATAAAGAAAAATAAACTGCCCTACGATGTGCGTTTTATTGGAGTCTACCACTACAAGGGGGTGATTGTATTCGTGGATTTTCTCAAGGATACCTACCTCAAAAAGATTGTCCACAACTCCTCTGCACACATTTACATAAATGACCTTTATCAAGCCCTTACTAATGGTATATTCCACAAGGAGGATATGTTTGGCAATCATATTTATGCCATTCGCGGTAACAAACTAGCAAGTTATTTGTGCGGGAAAGAAACTGGACAAAGTTTATTATTCTCTTTGTTTGAGCAGTTCAATCAAGGCTTCACTTTTGGTCAATGGCTCAAAGTTTTGCCAACCATCAAAGAAATGGAAAAAGCCAATTGGCCTGAATGGAGACAAACAGAATGGCCAGGCTGGTATCTTGAATACAAGTTCAATCAATTTACAATCGACAAGAATACCACACCGCATATAATTTATACGGGACTATCCAACAAAAGTAAACAGAATGGTATTTTCGATTTCGATATTTGGTTTAAGAAAGCACAATTTTATGGCGATTTGAAAGCAAGCGACATCACCAAAACTGAAGCGCCCGGCAATGACCAAACCACCTTTATTGAGTGTATCAATATGTTTGGCAAGTTTTGGTATGTTATCTACGAGCATGAAACAAAAAAGGATTCAGAGGAAACCAACTACAATGAAGTGCGGGCATATAATCGCTATATGAAAAAAGAAGAGTTGTCTTACGCGAAACGCCTCAAAACGAGTGTCAAATTTATGAAGATGACTATTCTTGAACTTAATCGTATCAACTTCCGAGAAGCACTATCCGAGTTTAACCAAGGCCATCAACCCGATGGCTCAGCCCGTAATCCTAAATTTATGATAAAGAAGAAAGACATTGACCGCTTTGTTGTTTTCCGTTATAACTACCCCACTAAATGAAAAAATTTAAGTTCATAGACCTTTTTTGTGGCATTGGAGGATTCCATCAAGCCATGGCACAACTTGGTGGACAATGTGTATATGCTTGTGATATTGACGAAGACTGCCGTAAAACATACGAAGTCAACTATGGCATTCGCCCCGATAGGGACATTACCAAAGTTGATGCCTCCAAAATTCCAGAATATGATGTATTGTGTGCGGGCTTTCCTTGTCAAGCATTCTCAAAGGCGGGCAAACGTTTGGGGTTTCACGATGAAACCAAAGGCACACTTTTTTTTGATGTGGAACGCATTATGCAACATACAAAACCAAAATATGCTTTATTAGAGAATGTCCGAAACCTCGCTTCGCACGACAATGGTAACACTTGGAGAGTGATACACCAACATCTTGTTTCCATTGGTTACAATGTACTTTGTAATCCTGTCATTTTCAGCCCGCATTATATTGGTATTCCGCAGCACCGCGAACGTGTTTATATTATGTGTATCCGCAAAGATATTGGAGAACTGCCCGAATTTTTCTTTGACACGGATAAGTTGCCTAAATGTCGCATTGATGACATCCTGCAAGTTGAGAGTGAAATTGCAGACATTGACCGCTACAGCCTCTCCCAAGATAAGATAGAACTATTGAACTTGTGGGACGAGTTTGTACACAACATCAAAGGCGACAAGTTGCCTGGCTTTCCCGTATGGAGTGAGTACCTTAAACCTATCGACTCAACGGAAGATATGTCAGAATATCCAAAATGGAAAATAAACTTCATACTAAAAAACAGCCAACTGTATTTAGATAATAAGAGATTTATTGATAATTGGCTACCTCGTGCAAGAAAACATCCGCTTTTCTTTGGTGCAAAGGCTAAACTGGAGTGGCAAGCAGGGCAATATAAGAACCCTAGTTTGTGGGACAACATTCTACAATTCCGTCCATCAGGTATTCGCATTAAACCTGGAACTTATTTCCCTGCTTTAGTGGCCATCACACAGACAAGTATCATCGGAGCCCGCAAACGCTTCTTAACTCTCCGTGAATGCGCACGATTGCAGAGTTTCCCCGACACATTCCAACCCGATGTAATAGAAGCTCAGGCATACAAACAATTCGGCAATGCCGTGAACGTCGAAACAGTGAAAATATTTGCTAAATATATGTTCGGCGACAAAAACACACTGAAGAAATACTCCGTGCAAAACAATATTGTTCCCATCAACTTTTTGGAGATAGCAAAAGAATTTCCGGAGGAGATTGTCAAAAACAAAGATGTTATTGATACTAATGGATTAGATGTAACAAAGAATCTTCTAGTGGCATATGTCAAGAATGACACAATACAAATGCTGCTTGATGGATCAATAAACATTTATTATACAGGTAAAAAATTTCCATCAACAGTTAAATTGAATCACCTTTATTATTTTATGCCGTATCGAAAGAGCAAGGGCATTCGTGACCTCTATTACATCAAAGTTGCACGTGTTGGTTCGAAGCACGAGGTTCACCCTGATGCCGACCCAAACGACCTGCGTTTGGTATTCGAGATAGAGTTCGTCAAACAAATCTTTCCCGACTACAAGCCCATACGGCTTGCTATTTGGGAAACTTTTACTGATACAACTCTTGAAAAAATAATTGGGTTGTAATCAAAATCAATACCCCTCAATCGCCTCGATAAAAGGCACATCATCGGGTTCGCAGGAGCGCAAGGGATAGCGTTCCACCGGGGCGCGTTCATCCATGCCGTGGCCTATACCGGCGCAAAAGGCGAGGGCTTCCGCTTCCGTGTCAAAGTATTCAGGTTCATCGAAATAGAGATAATGTTCATTCTCTTTGGTTTCATCCAGATACGCCTTGAAGCCGTCAAGGTCGTTGTCTTGAATAAAATCGATTAACGTAGAATCTTCTACAATGTAAACTTTGATTGACATATCGGTAGGTATTTTAGGTATGTTTGACGTAAAATGCGTTATCTCGGAGGCAAGAACCTTAAGGGAAGTCCGGAGTTTCAGCAACTCTTCCGGAGAAAACGACACCGGTTTCCCGTTCACCTTATTGTTGTTGAGGCGTTGTATAAACCACGCTCTCGAGCGTCGGAAGAACCTCTTGGCTATGGCCGCGCAACTCAACATATCGAAGACCTGCGCCCCTTCGATTTCCCGTATCCGGATAATCTCGCGTTTGGAATCCTCCATAGTTCATTCTCCTTATATGCCGCAAAGATAATAAACTTTTGTTAATTATAAAAGGCGGAAAATTCTGCTCAATATTCAATAGTTCTCATCATCTATAGAGCTCTGTAGTGAGCTGAAATCAACATCCACAATTTCCACATATGGATCTTGCCCCATTCCTAAAACATTTCGTTCCATTCTTACTGTAACCGAGAAATAGGAAGATATTTCAACTTCAGTGGTCTTATAAGATTCAAAAATCCACGTCTTATCTTCAGAATCCCACACGCTATCTTCTTCATCGAAATAACTAACCTGTACTTTACCTTTGATTTCAGGAAAACATACAGCTTCAATTGTTTCGTCAGATACAGAAAGCATATCTATATCTTTCATTGGCATATCAAGTGAGAATGTAAGACCAAAAATATCATCTACATCTGTATAACAGAAGCGATGCATATAGCAATCTGTATCTAACAAATATTGTTCGACACGTTCCCTTAAAGCAGACTCAAATTCCGGACGAAACTCATGTATATAGTTATTCAAGAAATCTAGATCCTTTCTTTGTTTTTCTTTCTTCTCTGCAGGGATTCTATCCTTTAGCAAATCATTGAGATATTCATCAATTTTCTTATTTACAAATAATTTACAGTCATATTCTGTTATGTCTTTATCTGACGAGAAAATTACAACACGATCCAGTTTATTCTCTTTCGCATATTTTTCTAATGAAGCCAACGCAAAAGCATCAGGAAACTCTTTTGCTTTACGACCATGGCCAAATGGTTTTTCTTGTTTAAAATATTTGTTAAATACTTCTGCTGTTGCATCTTCAAAAAAAGGATAGTCTATCCGGATAACACCTTTATGACTTATTTTTTTCTGGAAAGCACTCTCTATTAAAGATTCATTATTATCTAACAACGATTTATATTGGTTAAGGAAATCTGAGACTGTTTTATTTTGTCCAAGCAATGCAAGTTTCTTTTCCACATCGCTACTTTGTAAAGTAAATACAGTTTTCTCTTTGATGTGTTTTAACCATTCTTTCTCTGTAATAATTGGCAGTAATATGCGTATATAACCATCTTCTGCGAGTTTTAATAACTTGCTAATTCGGCCTGATTCCTTAAAAAATCTTTCTTGTTGAAAAACTGATGTATCAATAAATATATAATCGAGAACCTTTTTCATATTCTTCATGTTTTTATGTCCTGCAAATTTAGTCATCTTCGGTATAAAAAACACATTAGACCTCTCCCCTTCCCATCCAAAATTTTCCGTACCTTCACATCATGGCTACAAAATTCATTTCCGACATAGCGCACTACAACGAGGTGCTTGCTAAGGTGGCGACGGTCAAAAGGTCGCTGTGGATCGGCACGGCGGACATCAAAGACCTGCACGTCAAGATGGGCAGTGCCACCGCGCCGTTTCTGGGGCTTCTCGCGCAGTTGCTCAAACGCGGGCATCGGCATGAAAAGCGGAAACCGTCGGAACTTCGAGGCGGGCATCCTCACCGACGCTCCGGATTTGGTGGAGGCCGCCATGGATCAGTTCGACAGCGTATGGCGCGGCGCCCACTGCGACACCTGCGGAAGAAAGGATTTTTGTATTGACCCGATAAGATAAAAAACCATGCTCGCATACACGTATATCGAAAAAGGAAAATTTGCGCTGATAGAGAAGCCCAAACCTGTTATGGTGGACGCGCAGGACGCTCTTGTGCGCGTGACGCTCGCCAGCATCTGTTCGAGCGACCTGCACATCAAGCACGGCAGTGTACCGCGCGCCGTGCCAGGCATCACGGTCGGTCACGAAATGGTGGGCGTGGTGGAGGCTGTTGGGCCGGCAGTTACAGCTGTCAAGCCCGGCGACCGTGTGACGGTGAATGTGGAGACGTTCTGCGGCGAATGCTTCTTCTGCAAGCGCGGTTATGTAAACAACTGCACGTCGCCGCATGGTGGCTGGGCGTTGGGATGCCGCATCGACGGCGGACAGGCCGAATACGTGCGCGTTCCCTTGGCCAATCAGGGCTTGAACCGCATTCCCGACTTGGTGAGCGACGAACAGGCTTTGTTTGTGGGCGACATTCTCGCCACCGGCTATTGGGCTGCGCGGATTTCCGAAATCACGCCCGACGACACGGTGCTTATCCTCGGGGCCGGCCCCACGGGTCTCTGCACTTTGCTGTGCGCCCGTCTCAAATCGCCCAAGCGTATCATTGTCTGCGAGCGGGACGAGACTCGCCGCACGTTTGTGAAGGCGCATTATCCGGAGGTGTTGGTGACAGCGCCCGAAACGTGTCGGGAGTTTGTGACGCAGCATAGTGACCACGGCGGCACGGATGTTGTGATTGAGGTGGCCGGCGGGGACAACACATTTCAACTCGCCTGGCAATGCGCCCGTCCGAATGCTGTCGTAACCGTCGTGGCGC
>CAYTCD010000011.1:16068-30487 GCA_964436335.1 uncultured Bacteroidaceae bacterium | reverse complement strand
GGATATACATCGAGCCGGCCGAGGACTGGTGGCTCAACAACCGTCAAACCGATGCACTCGGCCTGAATATCCTGGATGCCACCTGTTTTATCAATGACCTGCGGCTAATCGGCAACCCCCGCGCCGACCTGATCGTTACCCACAACAAGGGTATGCGTCAACCGGGAAAACAAAGACATCCTCATTCGTGGACCATTGTAAACGATAACGATTTACTACGATGGCTTGAAGCCTGCCTATAAAGACGATGATTTCAGGCGCCTTTCAGGGAAGCGTGCCGGCGTGAAGCGCGCCTGTAGTCCGAGGGCGACATGCCGGAATAACGTTTGAAATATTTACGGAAAGTGAACTGTTCGGGGAAATTCAGTTCCTCCGCAATTTCCTTGATGCTCTTGTCGGTCTGCTCAAGCAGGAGTTTGGCATACGTGGTCGTAACCGACGAAATCCATTCGGACGGGGAAATACCCGTGGCCTCCTTGATGACGGCGGAGAAATGTCCGGTTGACATATTCGCTTGGGAGGCATACCGGCTCACCGTGCGTTCTACACGGTAATTCTCATGAAGCGAAAGAATAAACCGGTAGGCGATACCGCTGTGGTTCCGGACGGCATCGACGGAGGCAGGATAGCGACGGATGTGATTATACACGATTTCCAACATGGTCTCGTGACAAATGAGATGTATCAGATGCGTCAGTACACTGCGCTCATCGGAGGTCTCGGACTCTTCCGCCTTCTTTGTCTTTTCCAGGATGCGGACATATTGCGAGTTTACATATCCGATCTCCTCTTCCGATATTTGCCAGCAAGGTTTCTCTTTAACCTTTAGCGGGATGCCCGTATCGGAAATCAGATGGAATATCGGATAAAAAACTTTCAATTCACTGACAAACGAAATTTTTTCAAAATCCGGAGAGGGGGCAAAATCATAGACCTGCACCAAGGGTGTCACCACAAAAACACTGCCTCGAGTCAGCCTGTACCGTTGCCCGTTGAGCCTTATATCGGCAGAACCGGCTGTGCAGAGTACAAAACCGCCTTTGTTCCAAAACTCATGCAAGGGCTCTCCCGATCGGATGCCAGAAAAAGTGCTCTCCTTCATGAAATTGTCAATGGGAGTTTATTACTTGGCTCTCAGCCCTTCGCGTTTGATTTTCGGAACAAGGTAGCCGAAACCATACACCATCATGGAAGCCTGGGCAATAACGCCCACAATAATGCTGATGATGTTCACCTCGGTTGAAACCAAGTTGTTGGAGAGAAAATACCACACCGTATATATGCCGAACGGAATATTGAGGACCACACTGGCCACAAGACCGGGATTGTATCTGAAGCCGAAGATAAAGGCCATCACAACGTGAGCCAACGCATTCAGCGTCGAGTAATAAGCCACCCACAATCCCCATTCGATACCGCAATAGTTTGACACGATGCCCATCAAGGGGAGCAGGATGTAAACGAGCGGAATGTTTATCCAGAACGACACGGCCTTGGTCATGGGATAGTCATCCTTGACCGACTTGAGAGGTTTGCGGTTGAAGAATTTGAGAAAGCCACCCGGACAGATGTATTCCTCGAATTCGTGGGCCCAATAAATCGGAGTCTGCATCCAAATCAGGAATAAAGCGTAGTTCACGTTCTTTACGTACATCCAGATAAGGATGGCGGAATAGACCGCAAGAAAAGGCGTTGCCTTCATCCAGTTGTCATACAACCAGGGCATAACTTTTTTCATGGTACAATATTTTTATCTTCAGGTTTCAAAATTACACAATCTAGCCTGCTTGTGTCATATCCGCACCAACGGGACATCATCTATTTTGGCGCAATGAATTCATGCTCTTAGAGCCGCTTATCATATTTTACCATTCGCCATAGATTCGGAAGTTTGGGAATAACCGCCGTGAACTTGCCCCTTAAATCAGAGAAACATAAACAGATAATGGTCACGATGCCGACCACGGCGGCGATGCCGAAAACCTCCTTCAATCCCACCATCAGCGATTGCCGCTGCAACTCCCCGTATAACGCGCCGAAATTGTGCGTTACAGGATTGTCCCATGTCATATCCATCGAGAGCTGCATCAGGCTCTCCCTTCGGAATATGCCGAGCAGATAGGCCAAAACCGACTGACAGACGGGAGTTCCCACGCCCGTACGGATAAAGCCTATTGCGCACAAGGCCATGAAGTAGTAAACAAACGCAACATTCTTGCCCAATGTATAGGCCAATACCACATAGAGAATTGCCGTACCCACACCGCGAAACCACATCGGCAACCACAACTGGTTAAATTCTGTTTCGGGCGATATAAGGAAATACAGCATAATCTGATACATCGTAAAAAAGGCAAAACCGACAATCGCGACATTTCGCGGACGCCACTTTTTGCGGGCCAAAGCGAAAAAGGTAAACGGTGTGCCGCATAATATGCCCGCCACCACACCCCAATTGAGGGAGATGGAATGGAACATATCGAAACCCAGAATCCCCTCGGTAAACATATTCTGAATCTGACCTGCCGTTCCGCTCAATATGGAGTAACTGACAAAAAGAATGGAGATGTAGAAAAATTTGGGCTGTTTGAATGTCACCAGAGTGATAAACGGATGCTCGGTCGTTTTTGCGTGGTAAATGGCCAGCACAAGCGACACAACGGCAAAAAGCGTTGCCATACGTATCTCTTTGCTCTGCCACCAATCGTAGTGTTCGCCATATAATCCGATAAACAAGATGCAGAGCAGGAACAGGCTCCAAAGTAAAGCGCCTATATAATCGATACCCTTGAAAGACTGATAAGGACCCAGACGGTAGTGGCGACGCATCGTGACATGGATAAGCAGAAGCGCCAACGCCAATACGCCGACCATGATGATATGCATCGTTTGCCAATTCCATGCCCAGATACTGTATCCCGTGGCAATGCCCGAAAGCTGGATGCAACTTAAAATAATCGTGTAAAGGAAGGGATAAAAATAGGCCAAATCCCGTGTGGGGGTTATGCACAGGTGAATATTGCTGATGCAGAAGAAGGTGGCCGCCATCTTGAACATGCCGCAGAGATAGGAAACAATCACCACCACCGCCAAATTCTCGCTATACATGCATATCAGTGTACCGATAATCAATACGATGGTTGAGAATATCAGCACCGTACGGTTTTCAAAGCGAAACATCACCCGAAATTGCACGGGAAACAGCATCGTCATACCGATGAGGGAAGCATATCCGGCCATCATGATGTCCTCGTTGAGCCACGCCGACGAACCCGCAATCTGAGCGACCGCCGCCATATAAATCCCACCGGTAAACTGATAGACAATGATGAGCGACACAAAGATTACGAACCGCATGATCCACGGAACAAAATCCTTGCACGCAGGAATACGGCGTGCATAAGCTATCTGCTCGGGTGTCTCCTTTGCCATAATGCCGTTAATAGATTACCTCGCACTCCACATTCATTCCCGAACGCAGCCGCTTTAAATCCTCCGGAGTGTTTTCCTTCGTAAAATCTATCCGCACAGGAATACGCTGCTTGATTTTGACGAAATTGCCCGTGGCATTGTCAACCGGCACAACAGAATATTGCGCGCCCGTGGCATTGGCGATGGCCGTCACCACCCCCTTATAGGCAACACCGGGAACGGCATCCACCTTTACCCTTACTTGCAAGCCTTCTTGGATGTTGGCCGTCTGGGTCTCCTTATAATTGGCGACCACCCACACTTTTTCGCTCTCGACCAACGAAAGCAGATTCTGTCCGGGCTGAATCAACTGCCCGAGCTGAATATTTTTCTTCGAGGCGACGCCATCGCACGGAGCGGTAATCACCGTATAGGAGAGATTGAGTTTGGCCAGATCGTAGGCAGCCTTCGCCGCCTTGATATCGGCTTTTCGCTGCTCCAGACGTTGCGTCTGCTCCGTTTTGACCAAACGGGTCGATTGCTTTTGGCGAACAAGCATGTCATACCGTGATTTCATCGCCTCGTAGTTGGTTTTCATATTCTCATGCTGTTGGCGTGTAACGGCATTCTGGGCAAGCAACTGTTCGTAACGGTGGTAATCCGCTTCGGCCTGTGTCAAACGGATTCGTAGTTCGTCAATGGCGGCATCGCTGACACTTAAATTATTCTCGGTTGTCGAGATTGTGGTTCCCATGGCCGTGCTGTCCACCAACGAGCGTTGATAGGCCGCATTGGCCTGCGCCACACGCAACAGATGTTCCGAATTCTCAATAATCACCAAGGTATCGCCCTTATGTACCTCGTCAAAGTCATCGAAACAGATACTTTCGATATAACCCTGTACACGGCTGTTTATCGGCACGATATTCCGGCGGACCTGTGCATTGTCCGTCCACTCGACTTTGCCCAGATGAAAGAAATGGCCGCACACCCAAAGAATTCCTGCGGCGGCAATCACCAGGATAAGCGTGGATCGAAGGTTCTTCTTTATATTGCCCATATCGACATTCTTTTTTTCTGCTATAGCGTCCCTGTCACATACAACAACCGGTAGTAGTTGTAGATGATATTGATGCGGGTATTGATATATTGAATTTCGGCATCGAGCCGGATGTTGTCGGCATCGAGCAAGTCTATCAGCAATACCAGGTCGTTATTGTATCGATTCTCCGTAACCGCGTAATTTTCCGTGGCAAGCTGCAGGCTTTTCTCCTGGGTGCGGAGCAACTCAAATGCGTTTTTGTAATTCACGTAGGCCTGATGTATCTCCAATTCCAACCCCTCCTGCATCTCGGCATACTTTGTCTGCGCCGCCGATGTGGAGAGCCTGTTGCGCACCACTTCCCGTTGCGACTTATAGAGATTTCCGATATTGTACGTGAGCCCCACACCGGCATACCAAGTGTTCAGGTTCTTATTGATGGGCGGAAGTTCCACCGTGATAGGCCCTTGGAGATGGTCTCCGGCAAAAAGGATTATTTTGGGAATCATCCCCGAGCGGGCTATCTTTTCGTAATTGCGTCCGAGTTCAATATTGGCCCGGCCTATTTCCAGACGGGAAGAGTGTCCGTAGGCCAATCCCCGCAAATCCGTTTCCGAATATTCGTGTGTGGCCAACTGCAACAAGGTGGTGTCGGGCATAATCTGCGTGCCGTCGGGCAGGTCGAGCGTAACCGTCAGTTGGTTGTTAAACACATCTATCTGGCTCATCAGTTCCGTGCGTTTATAGCGCAGATTCTGCAACAACACCTCATAACGCGTAATGTCATTGTTCAACGCGATGCCCTGCGCCTCACGCGCACGCATATCCTGAATCACCTGCTCCGCACGCCTAATGTTTCGGTCGTAAACACGCTCCAGATTTCGAAATTTGTAGAGATTCAGATAATAGCCGGTTATCAGAAAACGGACTTGTTGCCGACGGTCGGCAACGTTTAGACGGGCAATCTGTGCCTGAAGTTCGGCATTCCTGACCCCATGGGCGACAGCGCCGCCGGCATAAATCACCTGCACCGCCTCAAGGGCGAAATTGTTGCCAAAATGCGGAGAAGGCAGCGTCTGTCCATGACTAAAATCACGGTCCGCCATCCATGCATCGCCATTGTATGTTGCCGAGGCAGAGAAATTTATATCCGGAAGCCATCCGTTTTTGGCCACCTTAATGCTTGCATGGGCAACTTTTGCCTGCTGTTCGGCGCTCTTAATCGTCAAGTGGCAACTGTCGGCAAGCGAAAACAATTCTTCCAAACTCATGGTACGCTTTAACGGTTGCGCATGCAAGGGCAAGACGCATATCGACAGCACCATCCATAACGCCGACAGCCTGAATAATCTCTTCTTCTGCATCTAATTCAAAACTATTGGGATAGGATAATTTTGAATGGCAAAACTACTCCTGCACCCATAGTTTTGAAAGGTGGATATCGGGGTAAAATTGAGCAATATCCACGATAGGGTTATTTCTTGGCCGCCTCACCGGCTACGGGGGCGGCCTAGCACGCAAAGCCTCTACACCACCCGCAGGTTCTCTATCGGGTTGGCGTGGGCGGCGCGGCGGCTTTGGAAGAACACCGATACAAACGATACCAGCAGACAGAACAAGCCCGCCGCCACGATATAGAGCGGATTGAACGAAATCCGATACGCGTAGTCCGACAGCCACTTTTCCGACAGATACCACACCACGGGGCACGCAATCAAAAAGCCGATAACGACATACGACAGAAACGAGCGCACCAGGCGGAGCAACACCGCCGAATTATCGGATCCGAACACCTTGCGCACCGCCATTTCCTGCGCCCGTTGACGGATAAAATAGATGGAAATCGCCACCAATCCCAAAATCGAAATCAAGACCGCCATGCCGGTAAAGATGCCCACGATGCGCAACATCCGTATCTGCGACTCGAAAGAAGCCTGCACGCTCTTGTCTAAAAACTCCATATCGGGCTCGATGCCGGTTGTTTCCAGCAGGAGTTCCCGCACCGCGTTGTAGGTGGCAACCGGATCGCCCTGCACTTCCACGAGAATATTCCACGGATATTTCAGATACTGTTCAGACAACAAAAGCACAAAAGGCTGCTCCATACGCAGGATATTGCCCCGACGGAAATCCGCCACCGTGCCGCTGACGGGCAGATGTTCTCCGTCTGACGTAAAATCATCGGCATCGGGCTTCAGATTCATGGCTTTCCGAGCGTATTCGGTAAGATAGATGCCGCAGTTATCTTCGTAATAGGTGACAGTTTGCTGCAAATTATGCTTTTGCACCATTTTGAGTCCCAACATATTAAAGGCCGTAGTATCGAAACAAAGCCACTGCATGGAAAGCTGCTGTCCGCAATAATCGCCACTCATATTGTTGCCGCCGTCAAAAGGTGTTCCTTTCGAGGTCCCTACCCGTTTGACCCCCGCAAGCGAAGGAAGCTTGTCCACCAAAACACCTGTTTTCTCATTACCGAAATTAGTAACATTCAAAACATTGTTAGTGTTATATCCCAAGGGGGCGTGCAATAGATGGCGTACCTGCATCATCATAACCAAAGACATGGCCAGCATAACCACCGTAATGACGTTTTGAAACGTGATGAAGCATTTGCCGAACACCATTTTGGAACGGCGGCGAAACGAGCCGCGCACCACTTCCACCGGTTTGGCCGAAGAAATCAGCACCGCCGGCAGGATGCCCGCCAAAAGGCCGATTACCAACACGAAACCAACGGAAAGCAGGAGGCTTGCCGGTTGGAGGAGAATGCCGAAATCGAGTTGGGTTTGGAGCAAACTTTCCGCCACGGGAGCCACCGCCTTGGCCAACAGAAGCCCCAGCAGAAAAGAAAAGGCCGTGAGCAAGATTGCCTCCACCACCAAACGGAAGACAATACTTCCTCGGGAAGCCCCCAACAGACGGCGGGCAGCCATTTCCTTGGCACGGCTTCCCGACTGCGCCACGGTAAGGTTGATATAGTTGAACACCGCGAACACCAAGATTAGCAGCCCCACGGCAAAGAGCACAAACACAAGGCGTCTGGAGCCGAACTGTAGGTTTTCGCTGGTGCCGAAGCCCTCGAAATAGGCGTCTTTCAAGGGAACGAAACGCACGTCCTGCGCATATCCCAAGCGATAAATCCAATAGCGTTCCTTGAACATTTCCAAAATACTTTCCCGCTGCGCGTTCAAATCCTTGCCTGGATAGAGTTTGTAGAAATTCGCACACGCTCCCGCATTATTCGCATTGTCTTTGGCTATGTAGGGATTGAAATTCTCCATCCTCTCAAGCCGAATCAACATATCGGCATACGGAATCGCGGAATGGGAGATATCCTGCATGATACCCGATACCACCACTGAAATGGAATCAGCAGCATCAGCAAGGAGAATGCTCTGTCCTATCGGATCTTCCGAACCGAACAGCTTGCGGGCAAAGGTTTGGGAAACCACCGCGCTATATTCGTCCTGCAACACGGTTTCGGGGTTTCCGCTCACTAAGGGAAACGAGAAAAAGGTAAAGAAATTGTCTTCCACACCCATTAGCCGGGTTCTCACCACATCGTCGCGCCACAGCACGAACCCCTGATCCAACAGGTAGGGACACACCGGGCTCACTTCTTCGATATCGGCATAGGCATCCTTGAGCCAATAGGAAACAGGCAAAGCCTCATTGGGCGCAGCGATACCGTCAATTTCACTGAAACTCACATAAATCCGGTCTTTGTCCTTATGAAAACTGTCGGTGGAAAATTCCTGCCATGCGTAGAGGAATATCAGCACCACGAACATCAACGAAACGGCAAGCCCGAAGATATTGATGGCGGTATAAACCTTGTTCCGGTTGAGGAACTTGAGGAATGAATGAAAATTGATCATGGTGGTTTTTGATAAAAGTGAAAGATGCCTACACGAACGCGCCTACCGAGGCCACGATGCTTCCGTCGAAAAGGTTCACGATACGGTGCGCCAAACTTGCATCATGCTTGGAGTGCGTCACCATAACGATAGTGGTGCCCTCGGCATTGAGTTCGCTCAAGATACGCATCACTTCGGTACCGTTCTTGGAGTCGAGGTTTCCCGTAGGTTCGTCGGCAAGAATCAGTTTGGGATTGCTCACCACGGCGCGCGCGATAGCCACACGCTGTTGCTGCCCGCCCGAAAGCTGCTGCGGAAAATGCTTGGCGCGGTGGCTCAGCCCCACCCGTTTGAGAATGGCGTTGACACGCTCCTTGCGTTCGCTCGCCTTGATGTTGAGATAGAGCAAGGGCAGTTCCACGTTCTCGAACACATTCAGTTCATCTATCAGATTGAAGCTTTGAAAGACAAAACCTATCGTGCCTTTCCGGAAACGTGTCCTTTCGCGTTCCTTGAGCGAACCCACTTCCTGCCCCAACAGGCGGTAACTGCCCGAAGTGGGATTGTCCAACAGGCCGAGGATATTGAGCAGCGTGGACTTTCCGCATCCCGAAGGCCCCATAATCGCCAGGAACTCCCCTTCCTTCACTTCCATATCCACCGCATTGAGCGCAACAGTCTCCACCTCCTCGGTACGGAATACCTTGCTTACTTTTTCCAGTTTAATCATTGATTCCATATTGTCTTGGGTTTTATTTTAGTGAAAATATCGTTCCATTCGTTTTTTATTCGCTCCGTAAACTTTTCACCGGATTTTCCCGTAAAAAGAAACGCACCCGCAATCCCACACAGACATACCCGATTAGGCAGACCGCAACGAGCGCCAGCAGATAAACCCACCACACAAGCGCCACCCGTACCGAAAATTGCTGCAGATAGCGGAACGAAATCCCATACGCCACCGCACAGCCCACCAAGCCCGAAAGCAAAGAAATCTTCCACACATGCATCAAAAAAGATCTCAATACAAAGCGTTCACAAGCCCCGTTCACACGACGTATGGCTATCTCCTTGCGCCGGCGCGTCACCTCGTCGTTGAGATATCCCAACAGGCCCATCAGCGTGATAACCAAACATACCATGCTCCCCGACAGCAACTGGTTGCGGAAACGGGCATCTTCCCGGTACAAGCCCTCCATATCGTTTTTATATGGAGTGAACTTCGCTTCCCTGCCGGGCAACAAGGCATTCAAGGTTGAATCCGCCAGAGCCAAGGAACTTCCCGTAAGCGGGTTGAACCGCACCCAAAGAAAGTTGTACCATGTGGGATCACCGCTATAAAACAACACGCTCGGACGGCGGTCTTCTTTCCCGATACCGCCCAAAAGAACCGTACGATACACGCCGCATACCGTATAGCAGGAACTCCCGTATAGCCCATGTTCCGTAATACAGATTTCCTTGCCTACCGCCCCATCGCTCCAATCGGCAAAATTCGCCATTTTCTCCACAAACGATTCCGACACCATTATCTGATCGGAATAACGGATGCCGTTCTCCATAAAATTCTCTCCCTCCACGATATGCATTCCCAATGTTTCAATAAAGCCATCGCCCACATAATACAAGTCCGCCACATTGAACAAATTACGGCTTTCGCCCTTAAAAGAAACATTGTTGCCGGACATTCCGTCGGCAAAATGCACATACCCGCAACTCACTTTTTCCACCTGCGGCAAACGTGTCAGTTCTTCCGCCAACTTGCCCCGCAAAGGAGCCTCCACACCCGTCATATCGTAATAAGCGAGGTTTTCATATTCATATCCGGGGTCATAACGGAGCATCATGACATATTGCCGCCCCACATTCATCATCAGGCAAAGCAAAAAGGAGAAAACAGCAAACTGGAACGCCAGCAGCCCCCGTTTCCATACCTTCCTGTTTTCGGAAAAACGCCTGAACGCATACGTTACCGAGATACGCGCCATGAATATTCCCGGCAGGATACCTGTAATGAACATCAGCAGCAAACCTATCAACAACAAGACAAGCGAACTGCGCGAAAACAACAGCGTAGTCACCTGCACGCCCAACAGTTCATGAATCCAGTCTTGGGCGGCGAATATCAGGAATACCGAAAGAACAAGTGCAAGAAATGTATGCAGTGCGGTTTCCGAAAGCGCCATGCGGACGATTGCACCTCTTCCCGCCCCGTAACTTTTGCGTACCGCCACTTCCTTGCTTCGGTTCACGATAGAGGAAAGGCTTATCAGCGCATAGTTCAGCATCGCCGTCACCAACAGTGTCACCGCCAACAAGAGCAGCATCGCGTGGCGGGCGCGGAGCTCGTCGTTTATCAGATAGCGGTCCCGCAAAGGCCATAGTTCATATCGGGATTGATAACCGGCGGCTTGCAGTTCTTCCATATCGACATGTCGTGCCTGCATGGCCTCCATGGCATCCAGCAAGGATTCGGGAACGATACCCTCTTGGAGTTTCACCACCCCGTGATAACGGTCATTCCCCACCCAGTTGCCAAGGCTCCATTCCCCCATCAATGCAATGGAAGCAATCACATCGCAACGGAAAGACGAGTTCCGGGGCATATCTTCGTAGATACCGCCCACAATAAACTCCATTCCATCCAAGCCTTCTACCGAAAAACGTTTTTCCAAGGCCTCCATACCGCCCATCTTTTGGGCGAGAGAACGGGAAATCATCACTTCCATCCCACGGGAAAGCACATCCTTGGGATTTCTTCCGCCAAGCAGTTTTACGGGAAAAAGATCAAAATAATTGGAGTCGGCGGCAATAACGGGCAGTTCCACCGTAACGCGCATTCCGTCGGCATCGGCCAAGACCGTGCGCGAAGAAGAAACATACGTAAAGCGTATGGCTCCCTCCACGCCCGGAATTTCATCCCGCATACCCACCGAAACGCCTCCACTGATATGGAAAGAGCTCTTTTCGGCTTCTCCGTTCAACGAATAGCAGTTTGTTATAAGATACAGGCGGTCGGCATCCGGATAGCAGGCATCGAACGAACGCTCAAAAAACAACTGCGCCAGCAACACCAAGCCCACGGAAAAACCGATTGCCAACGATACAATCTTCAACAGATTGTATCTACCCTTTTTAAAGAGGGTTCGGAATGCGCTTATCATATCTTTCATTTCAATATCAAGATTTCGTGACCGCGAAAGGTTTCGTAGCCCGAAACGATCACGCGCTCGCCGGCTTCCAAGCCTTCCAACACCTCGTAATACTGCGGGTTCTGACGGCCTATGCGGATATTGCGCTTATAGGCTTTGTTTCCCTCGGCATCCAGCACGTAAATCCAGCTGCCGCCCGTGTTCTGAAAGAACGTGCCCTTGGGGATGAGCAGGCTTTCGGCGCTCTGCCCCAACTCCAAGTTGATGTAGTAGGTCTGTCCGCTGCGGATATTCTCGGGGCGCGCGTCGGTAAAGACAAAATCGGTGCGGAATTTGTTGGAACGCACCTCCGGGTAAATCTTCCGCACCGCCAGCGAAAACTGCGTTCCCTGACGTTCAAAGGTGGCGGAAAGCCCCGTATGCACGCGGTCTATATAGTGTTCGTCTATCTGCGCCTGAATCTTGAAATCCGAAAGGTCGTTGATCTGGCCTATCTTCTGCCCTGCCGCCACGTTCTGCCCCAACTCCACATCGAGCAATCCAAGTTCACCGTCTATCTGCGAACGGATATCCAGCTGCGCCTTGCGTTGCCGCACCAGTTGCAGGTTGCGCCGCATGTTGGCAAGGCTGTTTTCCATTTCCTCCATTTGGATGCGCCGCGAAAGGGAGTCTTGCTTAAGCCGCCTATCCACCAACTCGTATTTGCGGCTCGCCAACTCGTAGTCTTCCTTGGCCTTAAGATACACTTCCTTGGCCACCAAGTCTTCTTCGTAAAGACGTTTCTGCTGTTCGTAGGCGCGGCGGGAACGTGAAATCTCCATGTCGAGTTGCAGACGTTCGGTCATATTGCTGAGCCTGTCCTGCTCCATCGTTACCTGGGTGTTCCGCAAGAAATTCTGCTTCTCGGCCAACTGCGCCTCGGCGTCCAAAATCTGCAATTCCAGATTGGCGTTGGCAAGCCGCACAATGATGTCGCCTTTCTTTACCTGCGCCCCTTCTTCCGCCACTTTCTCACGCACGATGCCACCCTCCTCGGGGCTTATCTGCACCACGGCGATAGGCTGCACCTGCCCATCTACACGGATAAAGTCGTTGAACTCGCCCCGCTCCACGGTCACAATCGAAATCCCGCGCCTCTCCACGCGCAAGGTGGAGGCGTGGTTGCCGAAAATCACCCACAGCAAGACCGCCAGCACGAATCCGCCCCCCACCAAATAGGGAATGTGCTTTTTCTTGAGGCCTTTTTTCTTTTCTATGATTCTATCCATTTTTTAACAATTTCTCGAAAGTTATTTTGACGGATGAGATGCGAGGCGGACAAGAAACGGTGCGAAGGAGCGTACTTTTGTACGTGACTGAGCTACCGTGATTGTCCAACGAAGCAGATCGCCGTCAAAATAACTTTCAATATAAGGAACCGTAGCGGTAATAATCCACCATCCTTCGCCTCATATCCAGCAACCAAACCCTTTGCAGATACTCGGCCTGCGACTGCAGCAAGGTATTGGCGTAGGTCTGCACGTCCAAGGGCGTCACCAAGCCTTCTTCGTACTGACGGAGCGCGATACGGTAGGCAATGGAGTCGCTCTCCACCTTGCGCTGCATCTGCAAGGCTTCCTTGGCATAGCCGTTGCAGTCCATCACCGCCTGTTCAATGGCATCGTGCAGCTGGCGGAGCGATTCGTTCTCGTCCTCGCGCGCGGCGAACATGGCGTTGCGCGATTTGCGCAGGGCGGTGTTGCGACTCAAGCCCTCAAAAATAGGGATATTCATGCCCACCGCCACATATTCGCCCCGGTTGTTGCGGAACTGCTTCTTGAAACTCTGCGTGTAGCCGTCTATATAGTCGGTGTTGACACCCGCCTGCACGTAGATGTCGGGGAAAAGCGCGCCGATACGCATCTTGTAGTCCAGTTGCGCCGCCCGAAAACGGTACTTGGCCTGCAAGGCCGACGGATGGGTGGTTTTGGCGCGGTCAAAAATAGATTCGGCATCGGATTCCGCCGCCACCAACGAGATTTCGGGCAAGGTGGTGTCGAGTTCCAGTGTGCGGTTCAGGGGAAAATTCATTACCTGCTTGAGCGTAAGCAAGGCCGAGCGGTACAGGTTCTGCTGACGGGTCAGTTCGTAGTCGTCGGCCGCCACCTGACTTTCGAACTGGGCGATATCCGCCTTGCCGCGCAATCCCAACGCTTCTTCACGCCGCACCTTAAGCAGGTTGCGTTCGCTCTCGGCCAGTTTCAAGGCCGAAAGGCGCGCCGTTTGCCGATAATACACCGCATCGGCAAAGGCCTGCATGGTGTTCATCGCTGCCTCGTCTTCGAGCCGATGTATCTCATTCCTGCCCATTTGCAGGTTGGAGGATGCCAACATCCATTGCTTGACGTAGCGTCCGCCGCAAAACAGCGGAAGCGAGGCGGAAAGCCCATAGGAATTGTAAAACGACTGCACGTTGTTGTAGGTGTTCGTCACCGGGTCGATGGAACGGCCGAAATTATACTGCGCGCCCACCGAAGCGTTCACGGAGGGAAAGAAAGAAGCGATGGCCTGGTCGCGGTCTGCCTGATAGGAGGCGGTTTGGTAGCGTTGTCTCTTCACCGCATACGAATTTTCGGAAGCATAGCGCATACAGTCTTCCATCCTCCATACCGAAACCGTATCGCCGTTTGCCATGAGCGATGCCGAAACGAGGCATCCCGCCACACAAAGTAAAATCCTGCTGTATTGCTTGCCTGTTTTCATGATGCCTGTTTCATCCAAACTTTCTGCTGCACACCGGAAACCGGACTTGCCTCAAGCCCGGTTCCGGCACACGCGGATAAATCCAAATCAGTTCTACACTTTATCCATAACAATGTTCGTGCCAAAAACACAAAACAAAAGAAACCAAATAGATACAAAAACACTAAATTTCAGAAGTGTCCAATTTCAAGACACCCCCTGTCTAAAAACGA
>CAYTCD010000011.1:13309-15968 GCA_964436335.1 uncultured Bacteroidaceae bacterium | reverse complement strand
AAAACACTAAATTTCAGAAGTGTCCAATTTCAAGACACCCCCTGTCTAAAAACGAGACAGTGGAAAGATTCAATGACTACGGAAACAGCAGCGTAAACACAGTGGCGGTATCGTCGGAACGCATTGTGAGTTTTCCGCCCGAAAGCCGCATCAACTGTAGGGAAACCGCCAGTCCGATGCCGCTGCCGTCTTTCTTGGTGGTGAAGAACGGCAAAAAGATTTCTTCGGCCACCTCCGGTTCTATCTTGGGCCCGTTGTTGCCGATTTCGATACGCACCGCACCCGTGGCATCGCCGTATGCGTGGATAAAAATCCTGCCGTCCGTGCGTTCCGAACCAATCGCCTGCCGCGCGTTCTTGAGGATATTGAGCATCACTTGCCGAATCAGGCTTTCATCGGCAAACACCATTAAATCGGCAGGTTCCACCTTTATTTCGATGGATATTTCCTGCATGCCCGATACCGAATGACACGCCAGTTCCAACGTCTGCCGCAAGAATCCGCCCACGTAGAAAGGTGCGGGCTCGGGCTCCGGCAAGCGCGTGAACTTACGATAGGAATCCACAAAGGCCAGCAATCCCTTGCCTGTTTCGCGTATCGTCTCCAAGCCTGTGCGGAGGCCGGCATCCTTGTTCTGATAAGTATCCAGCAGGGTATCGCTCAAGGAGGTCATGGGTGTTACGGCATTCATGATTTCGTGGGTCAACACGCGCGTGAGCCTTATCCAAGCCTGCGTTTCCTTTTCATCGAGTTCGTGTTCTATGTCGTTCAAGGCCACGATACGCAATGCACCTTTGGCCAAATGGATAAACGAAGTCCTGACCGACACTTGCCTGCCGCCCCTTTCGTTGTTGAACGAAACCGTTTGCGACACGCCCGCCGAGGCATCCTCGATAACCTGCGCCAAAGCCACGCTCACACGCTCTATCTGCCGCAGGTGCGTCACCATCTCCAAGCCCGTCAGCGTGGCGGCCGCCTTGTTGTAGAGCACCACCGCATTGCGTTCATCAAGCACAATAATGCCCGTATCGACCGCTTTCAGAATTTCGCCATACAAAGCTTCCTGTTGCCGTATCTCCTGCCGTGTGTCGGAAACCATGCGCACGATGCGGTTCAGCGAGCGGTTCACCGCCCTGTCGAACACGCTTTTTTCCGAATAACGGAACATCGGGTCGCCATTCTCCAAGGCTTCCATCAGGTCGTGTATCTTTTCGGCGCGGCGTTTCTGAAGCCGGTAGGCCCGCCACATCGTTACGACCCATGCCACCGCCGCCGCTACAACGGCCCACAGAACCCAGCCTTTCATCTATAGTCCGTATTTCTTGATTTTGCTGTAGAGGGTCTGACGGGCTATGCCCAACGCATTGGCCACCGCCGAAAGGTTGCCGCCATATTTGGATATTGCCTGACGTATCATAAGGCGTTCCATGTCTTCGATCCGCATATCGCCCGTTTCCGGAAGCCCCTGCATGGGCAGGATGTCCGGCGACTGGGCGGCCATTTCGAAATGCTCCGCGCCCAACACCTCGGCATCGGCCATGATGACAGCTTTCTCCACCACGTGTTCCAGTTCGCGGATATTGCCTGGCCAGGGATAGACGGTCAAGGCGTTCAAGGCTTCTTTGTTCAGCGTGATGCCGGGTTTGCCGTACAGAGCGCCGTATTTCTGCGCGAAATTCTTTGCCAGAGGCGCAATGTCTTTGGCCCGTTCGCGCAAGGCGGGAATCTTGAGTTCCACGGTATTGATGCGGTAAAACAAATCTTCGCGGAAGGTGCCTTGACGCACCATGTCGCGCAGATTGCGGTTGGTGGCGCAGACAACGCGCATATTTACGTTTACGGGGGTATTGCCGCCCACCCTGACGATGCTTTTCTGTTGCAGGGCGGTGAGCAGTTTGGATTGCAGATGATAGGCGAGGTTGCCGATTTCGTCTAAGAACAGCGTGCCTTGGTGTGCCAGCTCGAACTTGCCCACACGGTCTTGGCGGGCATCGGTGAACGCGCCTTTTACGTGGCCGAACAGTTCGCTTTCGAACAGCGATTCGGTAATCGCGCCCATGTCCACCGTCACCAGCGCGTGGTTCCTGCGTTTGGAGAGGCGGTGAATCTCCGCCGCCAACAGGCCTTTTCCCGTTCCGTTCTCGCCCGTAATGAGAACATTGGCATCGGTGAGCGCCACATGCTCCAATGAACTGCGGAGCGTCTGCATCGCCTCGCTTTCTCCCCAAAAGAGTTGATTGGCGGCTTCATCTTCGGGGGATGCCGTCTGGGGGCGGTCGGGCAATTCGCCTTGCTTGCGAAGACAGGCGTTTTGCAGGCTCGACAGAAGTTTTTCGTTCGAAAAGGGCTTCACCACAAAATCAAATGCGCCTTCCTGAATGCCGCGCACGGCAAGGTCTATATCGGCATAGGCCGTAAACAGCACCACCTGCACCGCCTCATCGCGTTTCTTGATTTCCCGGAGCCAGAACAGACCCTCGTTGCCGTTGTTGATGCCGGTCTTGAAATTCATGTCCAACAACACCGCATCCGGCTTCTCGGCCTGCAACACAAAGGGTATGCGGTTCGGGTCGGAAAGCGTGACCACCTTGCCGAAACAAGGCGTCAGCAACATCTCCACCGCCTTCAACACCGCCGTGTTGTCGTCCACCACAAGAAT
>CAYTCD010000011.1:0-13209 GCA_964436335.1 uncultured Bacteroidaceae bacterium | reverse complement strand
TCAGCAACATCTCCACCGCCTTCAACACCGCCGTGTTGTCGTCCACCACAAGAATCGTGTGCTTCCTTTTCATAGTATGCAAAGTAACGAAAAATGTTTCACAACCCCCTCACCCCCTCCCGATACCCTCTCAGTTCCGATTCGGGAAGATGCTCTATCGCGCGGTCGAGTTCGCGGAGGATAACGGCTTGGTCGTTCGGCAGGGCACCGGTCAGCGGCACGGGGTTGGAGACATGGTTAGCCAAGATATTGGTCTTTATCGCCAACCGGCCAATAAGAGTGCGCATCTCCAGCAGGCGTTCCACTTCCGGTTCCTCCTCGTAGGTTCCGTTCAGCACTTCCTGATATAACGGGGCTTCCGGAAAAACAGTGAGCGAAACGATATTGATAATCCAAGGATGCAGTTGGTTCAGCACCTCGGCGGAAGCCACTGCGGAGGCCTCTCCCATACCCTTTCCTCCAAGCCCGTTGAGATAGACCACATTGTATCGGATGCCCGCCGCATCGAGTTTGGAAAGTTGTTCGAGAATATCCGCAGCATGGTATCCCTTGTTCATTCTTTCCAAAGTAGAGTCGTGGGCGGTTTCCATGCCGATATTGAGGTTGTCGAGCTTCATGTGCCGCAGGTTCTTCAACTCCTCCACGCTCTTGGGGACGATATCCGTAACACGGGCAAACATTCCGAAAGACTCCATGTGTGGCAGATACTTCCGCAACAGAAGGGCGATATCCATGAGTTTGTCGTAACGCATCACAAAAGGATTCGCCCCCGTAAGATACACCCGGCGGGCGCGGGGTTGCCATTGGCGTATCACTCGGAGGTCTTGCTCCACTTCACTCAGGGGCGACATTCTGAACGGCGTGCCATGATACAGGCTGCAAAACTTGCATTGATGCCAAGTGCAGCCCGATGTAACTTGCAAAAGTTGTGAGCCGGCTTCGTACGGCGGCCGCCATACCTGCCCGGTAAAATGTAACTGAGGTTCCTTCATATTTTTTGTATTTTTGAGGCGCAAAACTACTCGACAATAAAAACAGAAGCAACGACTTACAGAAAGGTTTGCCCCTTACCGGAAAGTTAGTTTCACTAGTCTGCAAGCGGTTTTGCAAACGCCACCATGACAAAAAAATTAGACTACGGATATTGCAAGGCTGCCCCGATGCTCGAATGGCTCGGCAACAAATGGGCGTTGGCGGTTCTCATAAAGATTGCCGAAAACGAACCGGTACGCTTCAACGAACTGTATCGCAATATCCCGACCGTTTCCGAAAAAGTCTTGGCGCAAGTGCTCAAGCAACTCACCGCCGACGGCCTCATCCGCCGGCAACTGTTCCCCGACGTGCCGCCCAAAACGGAGTATTCCATTACCGACTTCGGCAAAACCCTCCTCCCCCACGTGTACGCCCTTCTCCACTGGGGTCAGGAGAACTTTGAACGGATTATGGAGAATAGGAGGAGATAATGATAAGCCCGCTGAAATCCCTATCCCTCCAAGAGCTCTGGGAATTGTTTCCTATCGTTCTCTCGCCGCATCAGCCGCAGTGGGCGGATTGGGCGCGGGAAGAAATCGCAACGCTTTCGGGCTTATTGGCGGGGTTCACCCCTATCCTCAACCATATCGGAAGCACGGCCATCCCCGACATTCAGGCAAAGCCGATTATCGACATTCTCGTGGAGATTTCCGCCGAGGCCGAGCGCGCGGAAATTCAGAAAATCTTGGAAGATGCCGGCTATATCTGCATGGCGGCTTCCGGAGCGCGGCTGAGTTTCAACAAAGGATATACACCTGATGGCTATGCCGAAAAAGTGTTTCATATTCATGTGCACCCCGTGGGCGATAACGATGAGATTCTTTTACGCGACTACCTGCGAAGCCACCCCGCCACAGCCCGCGAATACGAAGCCTTGAAACTAAGCCTCCTGCCCGAATACAAACACAACCGCGACGGCTACACCGAAGCCAAATCGGAGTTCGTGAAACGGATTGTGGAGGCCGCGAAACAGATATAATTCAACTTCTTGCTTTTTGTTACCGCCGTAAAATTTACCGCCGTAACAAAATCATCGATCAAGGGTGTTTGACATTAGAGGAGATGTAGGGACGGAATAAGCTACATTTTACGGCACACACGATTGTTCCCCTCAAAATAATTTCTTAAATTTGTAGGTAATGATGTGATGATATTTTGAACATGACGTTAAGTGCACCACAGGCTAAGTATTTTGCCCATTGGCTTACCCGGAGTTTGCCATCGGACAACCTCGGCAAACTGACGGCATCCCTGCAAGATGCCCAGGTGGACTTAACGCCCCATCAGATAGATGCCGCCCTCTTTGCGTTTAAGTCCCCCCTCTCCAAAGGCGCTATCCTTGCCGACGAGGTAGGGCTTGGCAAAACCATTGAGGCCGGCATCATCCTCTCGCAGTTTTGGGCCGAGCATCGCCGCCACCTGCTTATTATTGCCCCGGCGAACCTACGCAAGCAATGGGCGGCTGAATTGCAGGAAAAGTTTTACCTTTTTTCCCGCATACTTGAATCCAAAACTTTCAACGGATATATAGAGCAAGGCCATCTCAATCCGTTCGACTGCGAGAAAATCGTCATTTGTTCCTATCAGTTTGCAAAGACCAAAGCGCCATACCTCAAACAAACGCCTTGGGATTTGGTGGTTATTGATGAAGCGCACCGCTTGCGCAACGTCTATAAGCCCACCAACAAAATCTCCAATGTTATAAAGAACGCGCTCTCCGACCGCAGGAAAATACTCCTTACGGCCACGCCGCTTCAAAACTCAATTCTTGAACTTTACGGTCTTACTACTATTATCGATGATTATGCGTTTGGAGACCTGAAGAGTTTTAAGATGCAGTATAATCACAATCTTGACGAAAACGACTACCAAAACCTGCGTCGGCGGCTTGCGCCGCTCTGCAAGAGGACACTTCGCCGTCAGGTGTTGGAGTATGTGCGTTATACAAAGCGCATAGCCATACTCCAAGAGTTTTTCCCCACGAAGATGGAGCAAGAACTCTACGATCTTGTTTCCGAGTATCTGCAACGTCCGCGCCTTTATGCACTGCCCAACAGCCAGCGGCAGTTGATGACGCTTATACTCCGCAAACTTCTTGCATCTTCCACCTATGCTATTTACGGAACCTTGTGCTCTCTAATCTCCAAATTGGAAGATAAACTTAAACGCCAGGGCATTGAACCGGAAGAAGACCTTTTTTCCAATGACTACGAGGATTATGAAAGCGAAAATGATGAATGGTTCGATGAGGAAGAAGACGAACAGGAGCAGGAGGAAGAAGAAATCCTCACCCCCCAAGACATTGAATGTATCAAGGGAGAGATAGCCGACCTTGAGAAATTTCGCGGTATAGCTCACAAAATCAAACGCAACTCCAAGGCTGAAAAACTTTTTGAGGGCTTGAAGCAAGGGTTTGCCCAACTCGAAGAATTGGGTGCTCCGAAGAAAGCCCTTATCTTTACCGAAAGCCGCCGCACACAGGATTTCCTTTTTGAACTCCTTGAAAAACGGGGCTACAAAGGGCAGGTCATGCTGTTCAACGGTTCCAATGCCGACAAAAAGTCTGCGGCCATTTATAAAGCGTGGAAAGCGAAATACAAGGGCACCTCTAAAATTACCGGGTCGGCCACCGCCGATAAACGGGCGGCTCTCGTTGACTATTTTCGCAATGAAGCGACCATCATGATTGCCACCGAAGCGGCGGCGGAAGGAATCAACCTGCAATTCTGTTCGCTCGTTGTCAACTACGATATGCCTTGGAATCCGCAGCGGATAGAGCAGCGCATAGGGCGTTGCCACCGTTATGGGCAGAAATTCGATGTGGTGGTCATCAACTTCCTCAACAAGCAGAATGCAGCCGATGTGCGCGTATATGAATTGCTGGATCAAAAATTCCAATTGTTCAGCGGGGTGTTCGGTGCGAGCGACGAAGTGTTGGGTGCTATCGGGAACGGGGTGGACTTTGAAAAGCGTATCGCCCTCATCTACCAGCAATGCCGTACCCCTAAGGAAATCAAGGACGCTTTCGATGCATTGCAGGAAGAATTGCAGGAGCAAATCTCCGACAAGATGTTGAAAGCCCGCTCCGCTTTGTTGGAGAATTTTGATGAGTCGGTGGCGGAAAAACTCCGTAACGACCTTGCGGAAGCCCAAGGGAATCTCGACCGCTACGAAACCGTGTTGTGGAATCTTGCCAAATATGCGTTTGGCGACCGTTGCCATTTCAACGAAACCGACCGCTCGTTTGTCATCGACCGCTCAGATTGTTATCCGGAACTGCGGACAAAGGATGTGCGGATTTTCGGTCGTCATATCCTTATTCCGGCCAAGGACAAGCGTAAACCGTTGCCGACAGACGCTATCGCTTTTCGGCGTGGTTCTTTCTTGGCTCAGTCCATGCTCGACAGACTTATGAGCGCAACCATAGAGCCGATAGATATTACGCTTGACTACACTAGTTCGGCTATCAATGTGACTCTTATACGAGAACTTGTCGGAAAATCGGGATGGATGACGGTTGATAAGCTCACCATCGAATCTTTTGAGCGCGAGGACTTCTTTCTATTCGGATGTGTTACGGAAGACGGCAAGCCTGTATATCCCGATATTACAGAAAAGATGTTGGCATTGCCGTGTGCCGGTTCGCAACAACTTGATATGGAATTATCCGAACCAACATCCGTATCGCTTGCTGACCAGATTATGACCCAACGTACGGAAATCACCACTGCCAACGCTGTACGTAACAATACCTTCTTTGAGGAAGAAATGGCGAAACTCGACAACTGGGCCGAGGATGTCAAGACTGGCTTGGAACGGGAACTGCGCGACCTCGATGCCGAAATCAAACTTCGCAAGAGCGAAAGCAAGAAACTGTCGCGCCTTGAAGACAAAGTGGGTTTGCAACGTCTTATTAAAGACCTTGAGAAGAAGCGAAGTGAAAAACGCCTCAATCTTTATCATGCTCAAGACGAAGTGGATACCAAGAAAGAGACGTTGTTGGCCAAAGTGGAGGCCATGCTCGCCCAAAAGATAGAGCAGAAGAAATTATTAACAATTAGATGGAGATTGATATAATGACCGTAAAAGAATTTTTATTTGATTTGCCTTTGTACCAGAGAATCCCTAAAGAAGACAGCAAAGACATTATCCATTTTCTTACAGATCGCTGGAGGGGGAAAAAAGTAGATGGCTATAACCCTATTGCGCAATGTGATTCAACTTTTGAGTTGTTTTGTGGCATTTATCATACTATACAGTGGCAGGAAAGTAAATATTCATTAGATGTTAAATATTTCCCGGACAGAAATAAATGGTTCGACACTCTTGAAATTATATTGAAATGTAAACGTTACGGCACTTCTCTACACTATTTAGTGCATGTTGAATGGGAGGACGACAATCATGACAATATCAAATATATATCAAAAGTCGGGCAATACCCATCTGTCGCTGATTTTCATATAGGGCAAGTCCACAAATACGACAAGGTATTACCAAAAAACAAAATGCGAGAATTCACAAAAGCGATTGGTTTGGCAGCAAATGGGGTCGGTATTGGTTCGTTTGTTTATTTAAGACGCATTTTTGAGTATCTGGTATCCGAAGCATTGGAGACTGCAAAGAAAAAAAACGAAAAGTTTGATGTAGAGGCTTTCAACACAGGAAGAATGAGTGAAAAGATACAGATGCTATCTGGTTATTTACCTGATTTTTTGGTGGAAAACCACACAATATATGGTGTCTTGAGCAAGGGTATACATGAATTAAGCGAAGAAGTTTGTAATAAGTATTTTTCAATCCTTAAAGAAAGCATAGAAATGATTTTGGATGAGAAACTTGAGGCACACAAAAAAGAATTGAAGAAGGATAGCATAAAGAAAACCTTGGCTCAAATTGTAGGAGAAATAAAAAAGTAGATACAGTGCATATGAAAATGTTTTTTAAGAAATATTGGCGGCTTTTCATACTAGTTATTATATTGGCATTCTTACCATTGCTGATTAATTCATGCTATTATTGGAAATCTGATTGTTCTGTATTACATGCACCTTCCGCTTGGGCTTCTTTTTGGGCCACTTATCTCGCTGCAATAGCATCATTTGCTATGGTGTTAATTACATGGTGGACATTGAAACAGAATAAAGAACAACTCGAAGAGATAAAACGACAATGGAAAGAACAAAACATGCCCCGAGTTTCTTGTACATTAGAAAAAAATTCTGAACATGTGTTAGTTGAACTTCACAATACATCACAAGTCCCTGCGCATAAAGTAGGGGTACGCATAACCAACAATTCAGGCGAGAATATACCCCTATTTGATAAGACTTGTGAGTGGCTAGGAGAGATGACATTTGAGATACCTCCGTCTTCAATCAAACAAATTCCCATACTGATCACTCCATATATAGATGGAGATTACGAAGGTTATTTGTCGGTAGAAGTAACTTATTGTGGGAGGGATGATAAGTTTGACTTATACTTAAAAGAATTAAACCTTGCGACCTGGAAATACAGCACAAAAGATATTTGTGGTACGTTAGAACATCTAGACACCACAATCAAGAATAAAAAACTGTAGCATTACGTGATATGGTACAAGATAGAAGATTACAAAAGCTCGAACTTACTTGGATTGGCAAGTATGACGAGGATAAACAGCCGATAGAACCGAGGATTCTGATTGAGAATCCCGAATATGCCTGTGGCGAGGTTGAAATAGGGGTGTTGCCGAACGGCAAGCCGTGGAAAGGCAATATGCTGATTCATGGCGACAACCTGTTGGCACTGAAATCGCTCGAACAGGACTACACCGGTTGTGTCAAGTGCATCTATATTGACCCTCCGTATAATACCGGTAGTGCATTTGAGCATTATGATGATGGTGTTGAACATTCCATATGGTTGTCGCTTATGCGTGAACGACTAATCCTCTTGCACTCCTTATTGTCGGAAGAAGGCTCTATATGGATATCGTTGGATGATAATGAGGCACACTACTTAAAAGTAGTAGGTGATGAAATTTTCGGTCGAAATAATTTCATTGCAGATGTCGCTTGGGAAAAAAGTGATAGTCCTAAAATGGATTCAAAATTATTTTCATCAAGATATGATCACACTCTTGTTTGGGCTAAAAATATTGAAACAGTTAAACTAAACAAATTTAAACCGACATCAACTCCTGCTCATTACAATAAAGTTTCCGAAGATGGAATCAAATATTACCTTAAACCACTTAGGGCTATGGGGGCTGCTGATCGTCGTGAAGATAGACCAACATTATATTTCCCCTTAACTGCACCTGATGGTACTGAAGTATATCCAATCAGAACCGATGGAACACAGGGTCGATGGAGATGGAGCAAAGATAAAATAGAATCAAATCCACAATTAATAGAGTGGATAAATGGAAAAGCAGGATATGTTCCATATTTTAGAGTAATGGAAAGTGAAGATGCTACAATTCCACCAGAAACTCTTTGGACGTTTATTGATGCAGGAAGCAATCGAACGTCAAAACAAGAAATCAAAGCGCTGTTTAATTCCCAAAAGAATTTTGACACACCTAAGCCCGAAAAATTGTTGCAACGGATTGTTCATATAGCTTCAGGACCTAAAGATTTAGTTCTCGACAGTTTCCTCGGCTCCGGTACTACGGCGGCGGTGGCGCATAAAATGGGCCGCCGTTGGATTGGGGTGGAACTCGGCGACCACGCCTATACGCATTGCGCCGTCCGTCTGCAGAAAGTGATAGACGGTAGCGACCAGGGCGGCATCAGCAAGGCGCAGAATTGGAAAGGCGGTGGCGGCTTCAAGTTCTACGAACTGGCGCCAAGCCTGCTCAACCGCGACAAACATGGCAACCTCGTCATCAACAAGGAATATAACGCCGATATGCTGGCGGCGGCTATGGCCAAGCATCAAGGCTTTACCTACTCGCCCGATGCGAAAAAGTATTGGAAGCAAGGGTATAGTTCGGAGCACGACTTTATCTTCACCACCACCCAACTTCTGACCTCGGAAGCGCTCGAAACCATCCATGGGCAAATGGACGAAGGGGAGTCGTTGCTGATTTGCTGCACCAAATTCCAACCGGAGTGCCGCAACCGCTTCTCCAACATCACCATCAAGAAGATACCCAAGGTACTCCTTGACACCTGCGAGTTCGACCACAGCGACTATTCGCTCAACATCGTCTCCCTACCGGAAGTCGGAGGGGAAGAAGATGGGGAGGAATAACGTAGCCGTATTTATGTCTGGAACATTTTATAAATTTGTAATGAAATAATATACAATATGAACTATTTCATCAAAAACATCCATGTCAATAAGTTGTTGCACTTACAGGATTTTGATATTGCAATTCCTGAAAAAAATCCACATCTTATTATTACAGGAAAAAATGGATCGGGTAAAACCATCCTGTTGAAAGCTATTGCTGATGTTTTGCATTCCATAATAAACCACCGTCACGCCATACTTTTTTCAAATTCTTTGTTAGACAGTTGGATGCAAGAATCTGCGACACGCCCTAAGGGCAATGATCAACTTCATAGCGACTTTGATTTCTTATTCAGAACGTTATACATGAGTTTCAGCAATATCGCCCAGATTATAGATCTTTATCATAAGAAAGATTTTGTCCTATCGTTTTATGGTGCCGCCCGCCTTACCCAAATGAAAGTGCCTACTAGCCCTAAAAAGCCTAATTTACGTGTTTCAAATGCATCGAAGTCTTTAACTGATCAATTTTTATACTTTTTATCGGATTTAAAGATCCAAGAGGCCTTGGCCCGCAATGAGAAACAATATGAGGATGCTGAACGCATTCAAACGTGGTTTGAGAATTTTGAAAATATACTGAGAGAACTTTATCAAGATCCTGCTCTCGGACTTATTTTCAATTATAAAGATTATTCATTTGTTATCAAGACAAATGGCAAAGAGTTTAAGTTTAACCAAATGTCCGATGGGTTTACTGCGGCCATAGATATTATTGCGGATTTGATTCTTAAAATGCAGGGCGGAGATTCTTTAACCTATAATTATTTGAAGTCCGGCATTGTATTGATTGATGAGATTGAAACTCATCTGCATCTTGAATTGCAACGTCTTGTATTGCCAATGTTGACTAAAATATTCCCCAATATTCAATTCATAGTGACCACACATTCTCCTTTTGTATTAAACTCGTTGGAAAATGCGGTTGCATACGATTTGGAGCATAGGAAAATCATTGATGAATTAACGGAATATTCGTATGAATCGCTTGCAGAAGGCTATTTCGGCGTTAAAACGGACTCCAGTTATATGGAGATGAGATTGAAGTCGTTTAGGAATTTATTAGAGAAAGACACCTTAACGAATGGCGATACGGCGCAATTATCAAGTCTTGTAGCCGACTTTGAGAAAATTCCGGAAGCAGTTTCACCAGCAGTGGTAGGAGAGTTCCTGCGCCTTAGAACAGTGTATTCAGATAAGATTAAAGCTTTAAAATAGTTGAGATGATTAGAGTAACAAAGGGCCCGACTGCACCTCTATCGTTATCAACAACCTCTGCATACGATGGACAGGATGTGCAACTCCAATTGGAACACGACCATCAAGAGAAATGCTATCTCTGTGAAAGGGTTTTATATACAGATTTCCAAGTAGAGCATCTTAAGAGTCAGGAAAACTACCCGGCTTTGAAACAAGATTGGAACAACTTGTTTTGGGCATGTGGATACTGCAATGGGAAAAAAGGTTCTCGTTTTGACAATCTACTAGATCCCACCTCTGTCAACATTGAAGATGAAATTAAGCAAACCATCGATTTTAACCAAAAACAAGCTTCTTTCACGCCATTGATAACAACAGAGTCTCACAAAGCGACTTGCAACCTCTTAACAAATATTCATAATGGCACAGGTAACATACGAAAACTAAGAGAAGAAAATTGCTTTGAATATGTGATGGGGGTTGTGAATGATTTTTATCGGTTGGTAAGCCAATATTTAAATGCGCAAAACAACGAAAACAGAGAACTTGTTAGGGAAGAATTGCAAATTGACAAGGAATGCCTCGGCTTCAAATATTGGATTATTAAGGGCCACCCGCGTTTGTCCACGGTATTTGCCAACGATATTGTTTGGAATAAGAAATGAACCCAATCGTTAATAATATCAGACAGCGGCTCTCGCTCCGCAAGCCGCTTGCTGAAGCGCTGGAGGTTACGGCCAAGATTACTGACAAACTGTCGCTTTCCAAACCGCCCCAAGCGGAAGACGAGTTGTCTGCATTTCTCAAGACGGAACTTGATGCGGTTAAATCCATCGTGCCGGCGATTAAGGATTTTGACCGAGGCTTCCCATCGCTTGCTTTCTCGATAGCCACCGGTATCGGCAAAACCCGGCTGATGGGCGCGATAATCGCCTATCTCTATCAAAAGAAAGGTATTAAGCATTTTTTCATTTTGGCACCCAATCTCACTTTATACGAAAAGTTGAAGCGTGATTTTGGCGAATCGACTTATGAAAAATACGTGTTTAAGGGTATCAGTGAATTTGTAAATCACCCGCCACAGATTATTACAGGCGAAACCTATGACGGCAGAATCCAATCGCTTTTTTCCTCCTTGCAAATCAACATCTTCAATATCTCGAAGTTTAACAAGGACAGCAAAGAGGGGGGCAAGGGAACACCGCATATGCGTCGTTTGTCGGAATATCTCGGTCAGTCGTATTTCAACTACCTCGCTTCATTGCCCGACCTCGTTATTCTGATGGACGAGGCGCACCGCTATCATGCCGATGCCTCCAAACACGCTATCAATGAACTTCGTCCGATTCTCGGTGTTGAAATGACTGCCACCCCCTTTGATGAAAAAGGCAAGGCTTTCAAAAACATAGTCTTTGAGTACAATCTTGCTCAGGCACTTGATGATGGCCTCTATGTAAAGAATCCGGCCATAGCCAAAGCGCGCAATTTCAATAAGGCTAACCTTACGCCCGATGAAATTGAGATTATCAAGCTCGAAGACGGTATCGTGTGCCATGAGCGCACCAAAACTTCTATCGAACTCTATGCACGGCAGAACGACAAACCGGTGGTCAAGCCGTTTATCCTTGTCGCTTGCAAAGACATTGCACATGCCCGCTCTGTAAAAGAACTGCTCGAAAGCGACCAGGTATTCCATGGAAAATATAAGGGGAAGGTGCTGCAAATCGACAGTTCCACTAAGAAAGACGATGACATAGAAAATCAGTTTGTAGCCCTCGAATCGCCCGACAATGAAATTGAAATTGTCGTACACGTCAATATGCTTAAAGAAGGATGGGACGTAAATAATCTCTACACGATTATTCCCCTCCGTGCAGCAGATGCCGCAATCCTCATTGAGCAGACCATCGGGCGCGGGCTTCGATTGCCTTATGGCGGACATCGTACCGGTAATAAGGATGTTGACACGCTCACCGTCATAGCTCACGACAATTTCCAAAAGGTTATCGAAGAGGCGCAAAAGGGCAACTCCGTTCTCAAACGAGTTTCGTTTATCGAATTGGAAGACCGTGATGAGCGCGACGGCAACGCTTCCGTCGAGACGACTTCGACCACCACACAGCAAAAAATTGAGGAACGCACCGCCAAAGTCAAGAAGAAGATTGGCGAGACAGCTGACCAATATGTGAAGCAAGTCGGCAAAGCCGTTCAAGAGGCTATTGCCAATATAGCTACTGCCGGCGTAACCAAATTCAGCGACTTGCAAACAAAAGAGGCAAAGGTTCAGATACGTGAACAGGCGGTTGCAGCTATCAAAGAGAGCGTCAAGGGGTCTCTTTTTGCGGAAGATGAAGCCGCCGCTCAGATTGCCGAAGTAGATGAAGTTATAAATATAGTTGTCGAGGACTACAAAAAGAATGTCATCGAAATACCGCGTATTGTTGTAGAACAACAGGAAGTCAAAGCCTACTTTGATGATTTTGACCTTGATACTTCCGAGGGTTATAATCTCGCTGAACTGCATCGTGAAATAATGCGTCAAAGTCTTGTTGATACCGATGACTTCGAGATTTTCGAGGGGAAATCCGGTAGTTCGAAACGTCCAGCTGTAGAGCAAATTCTTGTCAAACTCATTGATAAGGATGATATCGACTATGATGAAATTTCCGATTTGCTCTACAAACTTATAAAGCAAGGTATTGATGCCGTACGTGCCAACGCCGGAGGGATTACGGACGATGAACTTAATGAACGCGTCCACCCGTACAAGCAAATACTCGCCGATAATATCTACAAGCAGATGAAACAGCATTACCGTGTCGTGCCGGGCGAGTATAAGGTAAACAAGGTACTGCCTTTCTCTAGAATTCTCGATTACCCCATTGTCGTCAATAATTGGGGACAACTCGATTATCACGACCCAGTGCCTGAGCCGAAATCGCTCGTTCCAAAATTCGTATATGTGGGCTTTAAGAAATCATATTATACAAAATACCGTTTTGACAGTTCATCGGAACTAGATTTTTCGTTTGTGCTTGAAACGAGCAACGAGGTTTTGAAATGGTTACGTCCTGTGTCCAACCAGTTCAATATTTATTGGGCTAACGGTTCTAAACGCTATGAACCTGACTTCATTGTAGAAACAGAGGATGCGATTTATATGTGCGAAACTAAAATGGAGAAAGAGGTTGATGCTAAAGACGTACAAGCCAAAGCCGATGCCGCAAGGGAATTTTGCTGTCGCGCCACCGAGTTTACCAACCCCAATGGAGGAAAACCTTGGAACTATATCATTATTCCTCATACCCTTGTTGATCGTTCATATTCGTTCAACTACATTATTTCCCAAACAAAATTGAAAAGCCGCTGATGCGCATTTCCAGTGTATAGTTTTATTCCCTCAACAAAAAAAGGGCCCTCGGACATGTCCGAGGGCCCTTTCATATTCAAAAATACCCTATTCAAAAACACCTATCTCCTACATCACCCCGTCAATCACCGAATCATCTACCAAATTCGGCAAGGTAACCTTGAGTTCGGGGTAGGCGGCCATGGCGCGTTTGATGGCGAACATCGCGCCTTCGTTGCGGGCCCAGGAACGACGGGAGATGCCGTTGTTCACATCCCAGAAAAGCATACTGCGCAGGCGACGGTCGGCATCGGCGCTGCCGTCGAGCACCATTCCGAAACCGC
>CAYTCD010000010.1:0-31536 GCA_964436335.1 uncultured Bacteroidaceae bacterium | reverse complement strand
CGGCGGTGTTCAGCGACGGCAGTTTCGTCTATATCCCCAAAGGGGTGCGGTGCCCGATGGAACTCTCGTCGTATTTCCGCATCAACGCCAAGGAAAGCGGGCAGTTCGAGCGCACGCTCATCATTGCCGACGAAGGGGCTTACGTAAGCTATATGGAAGGCTGCACGGCCCCCATGCGCGACAAGAACCAGCTCCATGCCGCCGTGGTGGAAATCGTGGTGCTCAAGGATGCCGAAGTAAAATACTCCACGGTGCAGAACTGGTATCCGGGCGACAAGGAAGGCCGGGGCGGCATCTACAATTTCGTTACCAAACGCGGCATCTGCAAGGGTTCGCGCGCCAAGCTTTCGTGGACACAGGTGGAGACCGGCAGCGCCATTACCTGGAAATATCCTTCCATCATCCTCAAGGGCGACCACAGCACGGGCGAGTTCTACTCGGTGGCGGTAACCAACAACCACCAGCAAGCCGATACTGGCACCAAGATGATCCATATCGGGCAAAACACCTCCAGCACGATTGTTTCCAAGGGCGTTTCGGCCGGAGAGAGCCAAAATTCCTACCGGGGGCTGGTAAAGATCATGCCGGCGGCCGAAGGGGCGCGCAATTTCTCGCGCTGCGACTCGTTGCTGATGGGCAACCGCTGCGGGGCGCACACCTGGCCCGACATCCAGTGCCAGAACCGCACCGCCGTGGTGGAACACGAGGCCACCACTTCCAAGATCTCGGAAGAAAAACTGTTCTATTGCCGTCAGCGCGGTCTGTCGGAAGAAGACGCGGTGAGCCTGATTGTAAACGGATACGCCAAAGACGTGTTGGAACAGCTACCCATGGAATTTGCCGCCGAAGCGCAGAAATTGCTGAGCGTGAGCCTGGAGGGCAGTGTCGGATAATCAATCCGTGGCTTATCAATCAAACCGAAAAATACATATCATGTTACTCGAAATAAAAGATTTACACGCTTCCATCAACGGAAAGCAGATTCTCAAAGGCGTGAACCTCAACGTGAACCGGGGCGAAATCCACGCCATCATGGGGCCCAACGGCAACGGCAAAAGCACGCTGGCCTCGGTTATCGCCGGAAAGGAAATGTTCAAGGTGGACGGCGGCCAAATCAACTACAAGGGCAAGAACCTGTTCGACCTGAACGTGGAGGAACGCGCCTGCGAGGGCATTTTTCTGGGCTTCCAGTACCCGGTGGAGATTCCCGGGGTGAGCATCACTTCCTTTATGCGCGCGGCGGTGAACCAACAGCGCAAATACAAGGGGTTGGATCCGATGGACACCTTCGCTTTCATGAAATACATGGAAGAAAAGCAGGCCCTGGTGGGCATGACCGACAAACTGGCCAACCGCAGCGTGAACGAAGGCTTTTCGGGCGGCGAGAAGAAAAAGAACGAGATATTCCAGATGGCGATGCTCCAGCCGGAACTGGCCATCCTCGACGAAACCGATTCTGGGCTCGACATCGACGCCCTCCGTATCGTGGCCGGCGGAGTCAACAAGTTGGCTAATAAAGACAACGCCGTAGTGGTCATCACGCACTACCAGCGGCTTTTGGACTATATCGTGCCCGATTTCGTGCACGTGCTGGCCGACGGAAAGATTGTGAAGACCGGCACCAAGGAACTGGCCAAGGAACTCGAAGTGAAGGGCTACGACTGGCTCAAGGACGTTACCGACAAATAAGCGGCAGGAACCATGCAGAACACAAAGGACATGCTCAAACAGTGGGCGGCATCGGCCAAAAGCCGCATTCCGGCGGGGCGCGGAATGTTCGCCCAACATATTTCGCTGTGGAAGGAACTGGCGGCAAACGATTTTTTACAGCGCAAGATGCCTCTTTCCGGAGACGGGCTGCCGCAGGAATTCCGTTGCGACATCAAGGATTTAGACACGCACCGCGTTTCGGTGTGCAACGGTTTTGTGGCGGCCCCGGCTGGCAGGAACCTGCTTTTTCCCGATAAGAAAGCCGCCTTGGGCAACACGCCCTGCGTATGCCGTCTCAAAGACCTTTCCCCGGCCGAAAGCGAAAGGATACAGGCGTTCTTTACCGAAAAAGAAGCCGAACCGGAGAGCGGCAAGATTCGCCGCACCGCCGATTTCGCCAAGGCCATCCGCGAACCCGACACCCTGCCGTTTGCCCGACTCAACCGCGAGCTTGCCCCTGAAACCCTGGTGGTGTATCTGCCCGCCGGCTGCCATTTGGACAAGCCTTTGCAAATTGTGAACCTCTGCCTGGGCAACGAGCCGCTTTTTCTGCAACCCCATTGCCTGATGCTGTTGGAGAAAGGGGCGTCCCTGAGCCTGGTGCACTGCACCGACAGCCATCCCCAGGCCGATATCCTGGCCAACGCCCTGACCGAAATCCATCTGCAGGCGGAAGCCCGTCTGGAATTCATACAGATGCAGAACGTGGGAGACCGTTGCAAGATTTTCCACCATATCCAAGCCAACTTGCAGGCGGGAGCGCATCTGAACCTGCACCGCATGACGCTCAACGGCGGCATCACGCAGAACAATACCGAAATAAACCTTTTGGAACCCAAAGCGCATGCCGAAGTGTTCGGGCTGTACCTGCAAGACCGGGAGCAGAAAACCGACAACCAAGTAAAGATAAACCATGTGGCGCCACGGACCTACAGCCGCGAGCTATTCAAGGGCGTGATGGACGATTCGGCGCAAGCCTACTTTAAAGGGCATGTTTTCGTAAGTCCGCAGGCGCAGCAGACCGAAGCCTACCAGTCGTGCCGCAACCTCTTGGTTTCGCCCAAGGCGCAGGCCTACGCCAAGCCTTATCTTGAAATCTACGCCGATGATGTGCAGTGCAACCACGGCGTTACGGTGGGGCAACTCGACGAAGACGCGCTTTTTTACATGCGGTGCCGCGGCATCTCCGCCGAATCGGCGCGGCGGCTTCTGATGCGTGCCTATGCCGATGAAATCCTCAGGGAAATCGGCGTGGAAGAACTGCGCCTATGGCTCACTTCTTTGGTGAAGAAACGTTTCAGCGGCCAGTTGCAGGCCTGCCAGGACTGCATTCTCTCCTGCACGGGCGGAGAGTGCTGAGTTAGAAGGCCAATACGCAACGCACGTGGTGGCGGTAAGGCTTGTCTCCCCATTCCATGTACAGGTAGCCGTAATCATTTATCAGTGCCACATAGCGAACTCTCCGGTGGTCATAATCGGAAGAGGTCCAGTAAAGGTCGAAAGGATGCTTGAAAAGATGTTTTTCGGCCGGGGCTATGTTTTGCATCCAGGCGTTCAGTTTATCGCAGATGCCTTTTTGTCCATACCAGAACAGGGAACCTGAGGCACGGCTGTTTTGTTCTTCGGTTTCACCCAGAACGGCAACTCCGCCAAGATGCTGACAGATATCCCACCATTGGCCTATACTGGGAAGAAACCAACCGCTTGTATTGGCAGGAGCGCCTAGACTGTCAATGGGTTGAAAGCTTTTTGCCAGTGCCAAAGCGGTATATTTATCATTGTAATTTTCAGGTTTGTTCTGTTCTATGTGTTTTTGATTGCCTAATCCGCTTATATCCTCAAAACATTCTTTTTTTCGAAATGTTTTCGGATTTTTATACCAGCGCCAACGGCCCCAGTTACCCCAACAGCAAGTCTTGTCGTTATTGGCGTTTTTAACCGCCATCACCAATCCGTGCGGGTGTGAGACTCCGGCCTGTCGTAAGGCTTCTTTTTCGGCTTGGCCGATTCGGTTGGTGTCGGTTTGAAAAACAATGCCGATAACCCGCTTGTCTTCTACCGGCAGCGGGATTTTTTCTTCCATCCGGTAGGAACCGTCGGCATAGACGGCACGTAATCCACCATCGCTCCAAGTACCGTCCTGATAAAAGTAATCGCCGATTTTCAAATCTTCTGCCGTATAGAAAACATCTTGTTTTTCAAGTTTTTTATTGTCGCTGCAAGACATCAATACCGGCATCAGGAACAACAAGGGCAACCAACAGCTGCATTTTATCAACGACAGACCATTTTCAATTTTTTTGAGCAACGTTAGGCTATACGAAGAAAAGACGGCAAACCAGGCTAAAGGTACCAGACAAAGGTAAACGCGCATGGCCGAATCCAGCAGAACGGCCTCGAGGGGAGCCCAAACGGAATAATCCATATGGTAAAGCAATATAAAATAAAGACCTAAGGCCAAGGCGGGAACGATAAAGTTCAGCAGGGAGGCTTTCTTTTTGAAGACAAAAAAGAGTTCTGCCAACAAAGTTGCCGCGAAGAAATAAAAAGTCCAACCGTAAAGTTTTGTCTGAAACAACAGTTTGAAGGTGGTTTTTACAATTTTTTGAATCCGGGGAGCATCGATAAAGAAGTGTTTGATGAAGAAGTTTTCGGTAGCCATATCTCCTGTTTTCCGGAAAAACGCCCAAAAGACAAGCACGCCCAGAATGGAAAAGGTCCAAATTAAGAACGGCCTGACGGATACCCGCTTCCGAATACATTCATACAGAAGAATCATTCCCAAGGCACAAGGAAACACAATGCCGTCGCTACGGGTCAAAACGCTGGCCGAGAGAAACCAGGCGCTTAGCCATAAAAAGCACGGATGGTGAATCCCCTGATGTTTCCGGGTAATATAATTTAACCCGTAAATAATTCCTAACGAGGTGAATATAATGTGTGGCGCGTTGGTCATGGAACCGAATGTCATTTCCAGCAAGCTGGGCGTAATCATGGTAAAAAACGTGGCGAGAATGGCACTCAGATTATTGGAATTCCGTTTAACCAATCCATAAAAAGCCAATAAAAACGAAATGAACATAAAGGCGGGAATGGCTTTCGCCGTTTCGGAACCAAACAGGCGGATATAGGCAAACGAAAGTTGAGTCAAAGGCGCATAACCGATATAACTGGTGGGAACCCGCATCAAAGGGCTTTCTTCGGGTCGGAAGATGGCCAACCGCCGCAAGGTATGTTCTTGTGAAACCATATATCCGATGGTTTCGTATCCACTGATGCTGTCTATCTCTTTGTGGGGAAAGAAAGGATAGTAAAGGGTGTTTTGAAAGTTGATGTAGGCTATGTAAACCACCGCCCCGAAAAATACGCACCATGCCAGATTTATCCAGTTCCAATGCGGTTTTTTAAATGTAATGGACGGCAGTGGACGGTGAAAGGCAAAGAAAAGTCCGTTCCAGAAAAGGATGAGAATCCCTGCTGATAAAGAAACCGAAAGACAGGTCAACGGGATGCCGGTCCAGTCTAAAATCAGCATGGCGAACACGATTTGGGCAATGCCGCCGGGAAACGACAGTCCGATGATCTCCTGCCAACTCAAAACGTTTTGCTTGTTGAGGAACAACAAGCATGAAAACCCGATGAAGAAATCAAGTAATAAGCCGAATGTCATCATTTCAGATTTCTTTGTTTATGGGAAAAACCGCACAGGTTGTGTCGCCTACTTTATAGGGCAAGATGTGATTGTTATCGTTGCCGATAACAATCACGTGCGTTAAAGGCAAGAAAGAACCGTATTGAGCATACTCAAGGGCGGTAACCACTTTTCTGGGATAGAGAAACCGGGTGGCGAAGATTTTGTTTGCGCAATGGTAGGAATAAAAGAATTCGCTCCACATGTGTTGTGTAAAAACGCTTGCGCCGGGAAGATAGATAACGGCATCTTCGGGGGTATTTTCCCGCACGTAGCGGAAAAACGTGTAGAGACCACCCATTCGTGCGGCATAACGGTCTTCGAGGGGAAGGTTTTTGTTTCGGCAGGCAAAATGATAATCGCCTTCCACAATGTAAAATGTATCCCTATATCCGGATGTTTGGCGGCAACCATAGCAAATCGCCAAGGCGGCCAGCAATCCGATCAGATTGTACAGGATTTTTCTTTTCATCCTATCGCTTTTTGGTCTCGTGGTATTCTTCTTCGGTGTTCACCGCCCAGATGTTTTCTTTGCCTGTTTTACCCTTGGCGATATTCTTTACGGTTTCCATGGCGGTGAGCATGGAGTGGTCCATATTGTTGTAGCGGTGCTGTCCGTTACGGCCTATGCAGTAGAGGTTTTCGATTTGGTCAAGCCAGGTCTTTACCTTGTCCAAACGGTAATAAGAGCCGTAGTAGGAGGGATATGCTTTCTTGATTTTGATACGGGTGGCGTCCAGCACATCTTGTTTGTCCAGCACATGGATTTTTTCCAGTTCATCCACCGCCATGCGGATAAAGTCTTTTTCTTCCATGTTCCAGAGCGTGTCGCCTTCGGTGCAGAAGTATTCCATGCCGATAAACAGGGAGTTTTCGTAATCTTCTACCATATAGGGAGACCAGTTGTTGAAGATTTGGAGTCTGCCCACCTTCACATCCCTTTCCTGCACGTAAATCCATGTGTCCGGAATGCGTTTTTGATACGTCTTTATCTTGGTCTGGTTTTCGATTTTCAGTTTCTTTACCAGCACGCCCACGGTAATGAAATCGCGGTAGGGAAGCGCAGCCGCAATGGAGCGCACGTCTTCGGGAATATCCACCCCCTTGATGGCCGCCACCAAATCGCGCAAAGGCATGGAAGAAATAAAGTAATCGCAGTCCATGCGTTTAAGCTGTCCGTTTTCCTCCACTTCTACCGCCACCACACGGTTGTTTTCTACACAAACACCGCATACTTTGTTTTGCAGCAACACTTGGCCGCCTTTGGCCTTTACTTCTTCGGCCACGGTTTCCCACAGTTGTCCGGGACCGAATTTGGGATAGATGAATTGCTCGATGAGGGAGGTTTCCACTTTTTTCTGATCCAGATTCTTTTTGCGGAAAGGCTTGGAAAGCACGTCTTTCAAAATAGCCGCCACCGAAAGCCCTTTGACCCGTTGCGACCCCCAGTCCGCACCCAGTTCGGAGGGATGGATACCCCACACCTTTTGCGTGTAGTCTTCAAAAAACATCTTGTAGAGCGGTTTTCCGAAGCGGTTGATGTAGAAGTTTTCCAACGAGGTTTCGGGGCGTTTGCATAAGGAAGCCCGCAAGAAACCGAAGCCTGCCTTGAAGGTCCGCGCCAACCCCATGTTGGCGAAAGTCTGCCACTTGAGCGAAATGGGATAGTCGAAAAACTTGCGCAGATAGAAAATGCGTGACACCCTTTCGCGTATCAGCATCACGCGGTTTTCCTCGGCGGGATTCGGGCCGCCGGGAGCGTATTCTTTGCCCGTTTTATTTAAGAGAACATCATCCAGGGCCGGTTTTCCTTGCAAGGGCATGATACGGCGCCACCAAGCCATTACTTCATCGTTCTTCGAAAAAAAACGATGTCCGCCAATATCCATGCGGTTGCCTTTGTAGTTTACCGTTTGCGAAATGCCGCCGATTTGGCCGGTTTCTTCCAACACGGTGGTCCGGATACCGGTTTTGTCAAGCAATTCGTATGCAGCGGTCAGTCCGGCAGGACCGGCACCTGCGACAATGGCCTTTTTTTCCATCTCGGTTATTTGTTTGCAGGATTGAACAACAAGTATTTTCTTGCCAAGAAATTCCACATAAACACGAGAAAGGTGGAAATTATCTTGGACAGCAGGTAGTAAACGGCCAGTAAATCGGTAAAGACATACATGATGAGCGCGTTCAGACCCAACCCGACCACGCCTATCAAGGCAAAGAACAGGAATTCCATATAAGGATTCCTGACATTCCTTGCTTGAAAAACCCAAAGCGTACTGAAAAGGTAATTGACCGCCAGACCTATAACAAAGGCTATCGTGGCGGAAACCAAATAATGCAGCCCGGCGTATTCGGTAAGCAGGTAAAGGCTACCGAAGTCGGCTACAAAAGCGGTTCCTCCCACAAAAACATAACGGAAAAGCTGCACAAGCGTATCTTCTGTCGGACGGAGGAACAGGTATTCGAATAGTTTTTTTACAGAACGCATGAGCTTTTGGATATAGCTCTGCAAAATTAATAAAAATCGGCTATTCTAGAAATCTGTACTGAGAGAGAAGTAGAAGACGGGCTTTTTATGCACGATACCGTTTTCTGCACCCCAAGCCACATCGCCCCGCAGAAAATAGCCCAACAGTTGCATGCGTAATCCCAAACCGAAACCACCCACAATCGGGTTGGCGTTTTTCTCCACCACCACAGTGAGTTTTCCGTCTTCGATGGTTTTCTTGTAAAACAGATTGTCTTTCGACCAAGGATTCCAACCGCTCCACGCGCTTCCCACATCACCGAAAATTACCAGTTGCAGGTGTCTCAGGAAAGACGACTGCACGGGAATGGGCGAAAGCACCTGCATGAATGGAATGCGGATTTCGCTGTTGATGACGGCAAAAGTGTTGCCGTTGCGGATATTCTGCGTGAATCCGCGCATATTGGTGGCCAAGGTCTGATAAGCGTAGTTCTGCTTGGGGTCGGTTTCCACGTCTTTGTTGAATCTGGCGCCTACCCAACCATCTACGCCGCCCATGTAATACACTAGTTTCTGTTGACCGAAAGAAGTGGAGAAAGCAATGCGGTTGGCCCAGATCAAGGTTTTGTACAAACGGCGGTAATCTCTGAAATCAACACCCAGAACAAATAGGTTCTGCTTGTTATTGACCACGCCCTGATAATATTCCAGCCATACTTTGCCGCGCGTTCCGAAATAGATGTTCTGCGTGATGAAACGGCTGTGGTCATAGACCCATTCGCCTTTAAGCCCCACCCGCATCTCGCTTTTGTTGCTCTCTGTCAGGCTCGGATAATCGATGGCCTGATAGATGGTGCGGTCGTAACGGCCAAATACCGTGCCACGCAGACCCGATACGGGTGAAAGCGGATATTTCATTACATAATAGGCATCGTAGGTGTTCTGCTTGTAGGGATAATACGTGCTGTTGTTCAAATTGGCCATGTGCAGCACAAGCTGATGTCCTAAGCGGCGTTCTAGATATTCGTAACTGAACAGGTATTCGGTGCTCGAGAAATCAAGGGAGAAAGCGAAACCGCCCACCAGCCGGTGGTTCTCCATCAGGTCTGAAATGGAAATCTGCGTAAATCCACTTACATCGGGATTGAGATAGAGCGGGTTTTTGCTGTTGGTAAAGGCTTGGTAACAGGCGTTGAGGTAACTGAAACCCAATTGTGCCGTAGAGGAATTGATGGAATATTCCACATCATACATGTGCTGTTTGGGCGGAATCTTGGGATAAGTTTCGGCTGTACTGTCTTCTTCTGTCAACGAGGCATTCATCATCGCGCGGGCGGCCGAATCCGAAACAGGCGTCCACATTTCCCGCAAAGGGGTCAATTGAGGGTGAGTGTTCCAAAAGGCGGAATCTACCGGGCCGGGGAGTACGGTGTCGGAAGCCCATAGACCTGCCCGCTTGAGCAGAAATATATCATAGGCGGTGAGGGCACGGTTGTCTTCGGGGGTTGCGTTGCGCAGGTACATAAAGGAACCCTGTGGGATTTTTCCTGCCGATAGCGCCGAATCCTTCGCCATTCTTGCCAGGCTGTCCCTATAGGCGATTCTTGCCAACCGCTTGCGTTCCTTTGCCCACAGTTCGGCCTTGTATTTGGAGGGAGTTACCTTTTTTTCTGACCATTCCTTGGCCAACAATGGCAGGGTGTTCAAAGAATCAGCCTCGAGCCGGTAACGCCCCTTGTCTTTTATCGACCGTCCTGAACGGGCATATTCCCCACGGGTTTGGGCTGCATCGAAATCGGCAAGACCGGGTTCCAGATCGGTGACGGTGCCGCTGGTAAACGTGGGCCGGTAGTGGATGGCCGTGTCGATGTGGGCGATGGTCTGCCCCAGACGACCTAATGCGATATTGGTCTGTCCGTATTTGTTGCTGGTAAACGCCAACACACCCGGAGCCACATTCCGAGGCGATTTGAGCAGGGTGCGCAGGTCTTCGTCCGTCATGGCGAACAACCGGTCGCCGCCCGCCTTGAGGTCGTAGGCGAACAGGTTGCTGCCGTTGGAAAAAGAAGGCGCGATTTCAAATTTCTCGTTCTTCTTGAGGCTGTCGTTCGGGCGGTTGGAGGAAAACACCAGCATATCCGTGCCGTTTACGAAAACCGGGTCGTAATCGTCGTATAGGTCGTAAGTGATGCGCCGGCGGGTACCTGCTCCAAGATGATAGACGTAGATATCGGGATAACCGTTGTTGGTGGCCGCAAGGGCGATGCTGCGGCCGTCGGGCGAAAAAGAAAAGCCGCTCACCTTGTCGAACATGTCCAGATAATAGTGTGCGGTATTTTTTCTCACGTTTTTCCGCTTGAAGTTACCTTGTTTGTTTTTTTCTATATCATATAAAATCAGTGCGGTGCGTCCTTTTTCTTCGGTCATGATGCCCAAATGTTTTCCATCGGGATGAAAGCAGAGCAAAGGAAAGGAATAATCGGGATTGTCGTTGATGGCCGCTCCGGTGCGGTAAACGCAATGGCGGCGTAGCGGGGAATGGGTTTGCAGATACACTTTGGCACGCCCTAGATGGTTCGACACATAGGCGGCTTCCAGCCCTTGTGGATTGAGCACCAGCCGGCCATATACATGGTCGGGTCGGTTGGTGTGCGGCATAACGGCCGCGGAGACTGTCGTATCGTGTTTCGGCCCTGCGTAGCGTGTAAGGTAAAAGTTGCGCCATTGGGCCATAAGTTCTTTGAAACTGGTGTTGAACGCTATCGAAAAGGTTTTTTTGATGCTGCGTTCGCTGGCCACCACACGGATACAGCGCGCCACGGCATCCTTTCCATAGGTCTGCTCCACAAAATACCAGAAGGTGTGTCCGGCAAACACCCCTTCCTCGCCTTCCAGCCCCGAAAAATAACGATAATCCTTGCGGTGGATCAAGGTGGCCATGCGTTCATCGAGTTCTTCATCCCAGGGACGGCTCAGATAGGAAGCCAGTCCGCCGGTAAACCAGCGCGGCAAATCCATCAGGTAGGAATTGCGGTATTGGGCACCCACTTTGGCCCCCGTTATAGCCTGCGAAACCAGTAATTCGGCGATACCGCGCCGTATCTGCCGTTCAAAGTCGAGGTAATCGCCCTCAAAATAGAGAAAAACCTTGTTGTCTAGAAAACGGGTGATGCCGCCTTTATTGGAATTGGTCTCGGATTCTTCGTCCAGATATCCGATATTGCTCTGCTTATAGTCGGTGAGCCGGTTAAAAACAATAAAGCGAAGCCCCGACTGGCTTTGAAAACCGCTCAGTTCCTCCATCTCGTGCAGGTGGTTCTGCACGTAATTGGCGGTGTAGAGCGCCAGGTTCTTGCCCTGGTTGGTAAAATACACGTCAAAGCCGTCAAAGCGGTAATACATCCAGATGAACTTTTCGTACTGCACCCGCTTGCGGCCGAAATGCTGTTCACTGCCCGTATAGAACTGGGCAAACGAAAAGGCCTGGAAAGACAATAACAAAACGGCAAAAAAAGCCTTTCGCCAGCCTTTCGGGCTAAACACCAAGCTTTTCTTGCCGTTTTCCATCTAAAAAGAAAACTTACAGTTGCGGACCGGCGGCAACCAGACGCTTGCCTTCTTCGGTGTCGGTAAAGTTTTCAAAATTCTTGATGAACTTGGCGCCCAGATCGCGGGCGGCCTTGTCCCAATCGGCGGGATTTCCCCACAGGTTGCGCGGGTTGAGGATTTTGGCATCCACCCCGTTCACCGCCTTGGGTACCGCCAGATTAAACACCGGAATGGTTTCGGTTTCGGCCTTGTCGAGCGAACCGTCCAGAATGGCGTTGATGATGGCGCGGGTAGAGGGAATGTCGATACGTCTTCCCACTCCGTAAGGACCGCCGATCCAGCCGGTATTCACCAAATAGGCGGTGGAACCGTGCAGGTTCATCTTCTTTACCAACTCGCGGGCATACACCGTGGGGTGCAGCAACAGGAAAGCCGCCCCGAAGCAGGAAGAAAAAGTAGGCGTGGGTTCCTTGATGCCGCGTTCGGTGCCGGCCACCTTGGCGGTATAACCGCTCAGGAACTGATACTGGGTCTGGTCGGGATCAAGCCGCGAAACGGGAGGCAGCACGCCGAAAGCGTCGGCGGTGAGGAAAATCACCTTGCTCGGATGGCCGCCCTTCGACACAGGCTTCACGATATTGTTGATATGGTAAATCGGGTAGGAGACACGGGTGTTTTCGGTCTTGGAAGCGTCGTCGTAGTCGATTTTGCCCGTCTTGGGGTCGAATACCACGTTTTCCAAAAGCGCGTCGCGCTTGATGGCGCCGAAAATATCGGGTTCGTTTTCTTTGGAGAGGTGGATGCACTTGGCGTAGCAGCCGCCTTCGAAATTGAACACGCCTTCGTCGTCCCAGCCGTGTTCGTCATCGCCGATAAGCTGACGTTTGGGGTCTGTCGAAAGGGTGGTCTTGCCCGTTCCCGAAAGCCCGAAGAAAATGGCCGTGTCGCCGTCTTTGCCCATGTTGGCCGAGCAGTGCATGGCGGCCATGCCCTTGAGCGGCAAAAAGTAGTTCATCACCGAGAAAAAGCCTTTCTTCATTTCTCCGCCGTACCACGTGCCGCCGATTACGGCTCTCTTTTCGTCGAGGTTAAAGGCCACGTAAACCTCGCTGTTCATGCCTTCGGCCTTATAGTTGGGATAGGTGGTCTTGCAGGCGTTGAGCATCACGAAGTCGGGCTTGAAGTCTTTCAATTCCTCTTCGGTGGGGCGGATAAACATGTTCTTGGCAAAATGCGCCTGCCAGGCCACTTCCGTTACGATACGGATGCACAGACGGCTGTTGGGGTTCGCGCCCACGTAACCGTCCTGGACATACAGTTTCTTGTTCGAAAGTTCCTTGCTCGAGTTGTCGTAAAGCTTCTTCCACAGTTCGGGCGAGATAGCCTTGTTGTCCGAACCCTTGCGGCCTTCCTGCGCCCACCACACGTTCTTTTCGGAAGCCGGGTTACGCACAATGTACTTGTCTTTGGGAGAACGGCCGGTAAAGATGCCGGTATCCACCGTCATGGCGCCGGTTTCGGTAAGGTAGCAACGGTCAAAGCCATCCGCACCGGGAGCGGATTCATGCTTGAAAAGCTCCTCGTAAGAAAGGTTGTGAAAAATTTCCTTGGTGCCGGTAATACCATAGCTTTCCAAGTCTTTCATCAGTTTTTGCATTTCCATGATACGTTTTTTTTTAAGTCTTTTATTTTTCCCCGCCTGTCTATCGGGGAATCGGGATTAAAAAACAAGCGAAAATAATAAATAAAACAGATGAGCGGAAACCCCCGCGCATAAACCGCCTATCGTGTGCGCCCCGATGGCTTTGGGAACGAGGTTGCGGTAGCCGAGCGAATCAAGCATGGCCGAATGGGTGGACAGATAGCCGCTCCAGCACATGCCCATGGCGGTGAATACGGCAATGACGTTGTTATCGACCAATCCTTCGGAAATAAAGGTGGGAACCAGACCCAGCGCGGCACCCACCGCACCCAAGGCGGTGATAGGAAAAGCGACGAGTTCGGGATATTGGAAACCGAAAAGCCACTCAAACAGAAAGTTTACCTTTCCTGCCAACCACGGCAAGAGCGGCACGCCTTCATAGGCGGCACCTGTGTAGTTTCCACCGGTACCGGCACCGAAAGTAATCATCATCACCACCGTCGAAATCACGATAACCCCCGGAATGATGGCCAAACCCAACTGAACACCTTCCTTGCCGCCGTCCAGAACCGCATTCAAACCACGGATGAACACGCTGCCTTCCGACTTGAACGAAATCTTCTCTTTGTCGCCGCCTGCGGCCTCTTCTTCTTTGTATTGCGGATAGGCCTTGATGATGGAACGCTGCATAAGGCGGGTGGAAACGATACTGCCCACCACGGCACCTAAAAGTCCGATAATGGCCCCCATGGCATAGCCCTTGCCCACCATAAAGGCAATCACCACCAGCCCCATACCGAAAGCCGTACCGAAATTGGTGAGTGAAATCAACTGATATTTTTTAAAGTAACTGCTGAAATTCTTGTCGTGCGCCAAGGTTATGATGGCGGGATTGTCGCTGAGGAAAGTAAGCACCGCGCCCAAAGCCGCCACCCCGGGAAGATTGAAAAGAGGCTTCATGAGCGGACGGAGAATGTTTTCGAGCAAGCGTACCACCCCGAATTCGATGAGCAGACGCCCCAAGGCTCCGGTAAGCACGGTGATGCCCATCAGATAGAAGCAGGTGTTGAGCAAGAGGTCGTGCGCCGTCTTCATTATGGTGTTGAACATGTTGGGCGTACCCATACGGCGCGCCAAAATGCCGAACGCCACAAAGAAAACCGATAGGAACACCAAGGCTTCGATGGTGCGCTTTGTGGTGAATTTCAGGTTTTTGTATTTTTTCATAGCGAACTTATTTCCTCTAGTTTTCAACTGACGTTTGCTCGCCTCGGCATAATCCAAGCAAGCTTGGCTTCTGCGCTATTTTCAATCAAGTTTGGCGGCGGTTCGGCAGATTGACAACTACATTTTCATCTGCACTCACCTTGCACAAACTTTCGGCTTATCGCAAACGTTCAAAAGCCCGCAAGAGCCACGTAAAGCCCACTGCCACGGTGTGGCTTTTGAAGTTGTCGGCACGGTTGTTGGTGGTCCAGTAGGCATGCAGACGTATGTCCTTGCTTTTTTTGAGGGGGAAAAACTCCGCGCCCGCGCCGATGTAGCCCGATTCCCTCCCGATACCGAAACCGGCCGCCAGCGCCGCCGGTCCCACCAGAATATCGTCGTTTCCGGAATCGTTGTAGTCAAAGCCCCCTTTCACAAAGATATTCGCGCGGTCCTTGATATTGAATATCAAGTTGCCGATAAGCGAGAAATCGCCGAAAAAACTGCCTTGTCCCAGATAGTAACGGTTCACGTAGTCGAGCTCCACGGCCAGCACCGAACCTATGTTGAATCGGTTGCCGAGTGCGATATAATTCACAAACTTGCCTTTGGCGTAGTTCATCATGTTCACCGACCAGATGGAACGGTAGATACCGTAGTTGCTGTACCACGCCAGGTTGTAGGCATACATGTTCTCGAAGCGCGAACTGCGGCTGGAAAAAGGCGAGTTGGTGATTTGCGCCACAAAGGTGTTGCGGCCGTCGTTGGTGGTGTATTGCCCCGATACGCCCATTTCGTAGCAGGTGATGTTTTCGTTGGCACCCGACCAGAAATACACGTCTATGGGGGCGTAGTCGTATTCAAAACCGCCTATGTAAACCATTTGCTTACCGGCAGATACGCGCCAGTTCGGGGAGATGTCGTAGTCTAAGTACGCCCAATCGACGGCATCGAAAAAATCGCTGAAAGAAGTAACGCGGTTAAAGCGGTAGCGGAAGTGGTACGAAAACTTGTCGGAAATGTTTCCGTTGAGCATAAAGTTGATGTACTTGCCCGAAAAAGCCGATTTGCAAGCCACCGAATCGCCCATGTCGGTGAGGTGGTTTTCCCAATCCACCCGCACGTTAAAGTGCACGGAGATGGGTTGCTTTTTTTCAGTGGCTTGCGTTTCCGCGTCTTCGCCCTCCCGCACCTGCGCACTTGCGCCGGCACAGAAAGCCAAAACGAACCCCGCCGTTATCCAGAATTGTAAACTTCGTTTCATCGGTTATTTTACATTCTCAAAGCCCTTTCCGTAAACGCCGGAAGTGTTGGTGATGCTCATGAATGCGTTGGGGTCGATATCGCGCACACGACGCAGAATGCCCTGAAGTTCGTATTTACGCACCACCACCCAAAGCACCTGAGTTTCGGTCTGGCTGTAGTATTTTTCACCATGCAGAAGGGTAGCCCCACGGTTTTTTTCGTGGGTAATCATTTCTGCTATTTCTTTGTATTTGGAAGAGTTAATCAACAATTGCACACTCGCCTGGCCACCCACTACCACCATATCCACCACAGTGGAGTAAACAAAGGTCAGCATCACACCGTAGATCACCACACGCACGGATTCTATCACGGTGGCACCCTTAAAGATATAAAACACAAAGAAAGAAGAAGAAATGATAATGGCATCGCAGAACAAGATTACTTTTCCGGGGCCTATGTTGCGGTATTTGGCTACAATAAGGGCCACAATGTCGGTGCCGCCCGTACTGCCTCCGTAGCGGAATGCCATACCGATAGAAAACCCCACAATCAAACCCGCCACCACTACCGAAAGGAATGGATCATCTTTCAGAATGGGCTCGCGGATAATGGCTGTCCACATACCAATGAATATGGAGGCCATGATCACGGCGTATATAGTCTTGATACCGAATCCTTTTCCCAATATCTTGAACCCTATTGCAAGCAACACGCCGTTAATCACGAAGGTGGACACCGCTACGGGAATGGTGCCGGTGGCGTAGTAAATCAGGGTGGCGATACCGGCCACGCCCCCGCCCACAATCTCGGAGTTGACGATAAACGCCACCACCCCCAAAGCATACAGACAGAGGCAGAACGTGATAACGATATAACTTTTGATTTCGCGTCGCAACAACTTGGGGTCGGTGGGGACGCCTTTCTTTATGTATCCTATTAATTTATTGAAAAACTGCATATTGTTTTTACTAATAGCGTTAATCCTTCACTTCTTCATAATCCACGTAGTCGCCTGCCGAACCGTTTCCGGGACAGTTGTCGCGCAAATCCTTCCGTGGCGGCACGTAGTCAATGCTTACCTCACCCTCCTTACGGGGACGTTCCTGCTGCGAAAAGTTCTGGCCGGAAAATCCCTTCCGGAAAAAAAACATGCGCAACGCAAGCCGCAACAGCGGACCGGCCAGCATAAACACAACCAAAACCAAAAAAAGAAAGAACAACATATCCTAATAAAAAAAATTCTGCCCTTCCCAATAGGGAACGAACAGAATTTCTAACGAAAAAACGAGCCTTTTGGCACCGTTACTATCTCTCATCGGAAACAGTCAAACGAACACGTCCTTTCGCTCTACGGGCAGCCAGAACGCGGCGGCCGTTGGCGGTGGACATTCTTTCACGGAATCCGTGTTTGTTGAGACGTTTGCGACGGTGGGGTTGGAATGTACGTTTCATTGTTTATCGCTTATTACTGTTATACAAACTGATAATCTGTGTTTTATTGTTTCCTAAACCCCTTCGGGAGAGCTTATTCCACGCCAAAAACAGAGGGCAAAGGTACAAAATATCGGAAGATAAAACAAGAACATTGTAAACGGTTTCTATTTTCTATCTTCCTCCCGTAATGACAGCCAAAAAGCGGGGGGATAACGGTGCGGCAATTTGTAAACGCCGATGCAAAGCAAGATGATAACCGCTGTGCTGAACAAAAGAAGGAAGAAAAAAACGCGAAATGGATGTTTCGCGTTTTTTTCTTCCTTGAAAAGTGGAAGAGAGACTACTTCGCTTCTTCGGCGGCGGCTTCAGGAGCGGCGGCAGCCTGCGCGTTACGCGTGGCTTTGATGAGAACAACGGCCGCGGTCATGTCTTCCTGAATCTGGAATTTGTCGTTGCAGAGGTCTTTTACCTTTATTTCATCGGCAATGTCCAGATTGGTGATATCTACCGTGATATTTTCGGGCATGTTGGCCGGCAGGGCGCGCAGACGGAGGCGACGCATTCTTTTTACCAGTTTGCCGCCTTTGAGCACACCGGCCGAGTTACCGGTAACCAACAAGGGAATGGCCATCGAAATGGGGCGGTCATCGCGCAATTCCAGAAAATCAACATGCAGCATGGTATCGTTTACCTTATGGAACTGCACTTCCTGAGGAATGGCCATTATTTTGTCCGCACCGATGGTAAGTTCAACAAAGCAAACCTCGGGTTTGTTGAAGAGTTCAATCAAATCTTTCGCCTCCGCGCTGAAACGGATTTCTTTCTGTCCGCCATACACCACACAAGGCACTTTGCCCTGCAGACGCAGGTCTCTCGCATCTTTTTTCCCTACGTTCTCTCTAAGAGAACCGCTCATAGATACTGTTTTCATTGGTTTTTAATTGTTTTTTGAGATTATAAAAATCCTTGCTCCCTGCAAGAAAGCAAGAGCGCAAAGGTAAGATATTCTTACAAATCGTACAAGTTGGAAATGCTTTGGCATGCTTCTACGCGCTGAATCACTTCCGCCAGCAGTTTGGCCACCGAGATAACGGTAATCTTGTCGGAAGGACGGCTGGTGGGAATGGTGTCGCTCACAATCAACTCAGTAAGGTTCGACTTTTCGATGCGGTCTATCGCGTTGCCCGAAAGCACGGGGTGGGTAACCACCGCCCGCACACTCTTGGCGCCGTGTTCCAGAATAAGGTCGGCGGCCTTCATCATAGTGTTGCCCGTATCAAGGATATCGTCCAACAGAATCACATTCTTGCCTTCCACATCGCCGATAAGCTCCATGCGGTCCACCACATTGGGTTTGCTGCGCTGTTTATAGCAGATGGCGAATCCTGTGCCGAAGATCTTGGCGTACATGCTGGCCCGGCGGGGTCCACCCGTATCGGGAGAGGCGTACATAAGATTGTCCAGATTGAGAGAACGCAGGTGGGGTACGAATTCCGAGGAGGCATAAAGGTGGTCAACCGGAGTTTCAAAGAAACCTTGAATCTGGTCGGCGTGGAGGTCTATGGTGATGATGCGCGAAACTCCGGCGGCCATAAGCAGGTTGGCCACCAGCTTGGAAGTGATGGGAACCCGGGGTTTGTCTTTCCTGTCCTGACGGGCGCAACCGAAATAGGGCATCACCGCGATGATGCTGCGTGCCGAGGCCCGTTTGGCGGCATCGATCATAAGCAGCAGTTCGAACAGGTTGTCGGAAGGGGTAAAGGTGGATTGCACGATGAACACATCGTTTCCGCGTACGTTTTCTTCGTAGGAAGGTCGGAACTCGCCATCGGAAAAGATGGCTACGTCAGACTGCCCGAGCGGGGCTCCGTACTCCTTTGCAATCTTATCGGCCAGATATCGGGTGGCGCGACACGAGAAAATCTTGACCTGGGATTTGTTTTCCATTGATATGTTGGTTTTAGTTGTTGCCATTTTTGCCACCCTTCTGTCCGGAAATTTCCGAATGGCGTTGCGAAGATACATTTTTTGCCCCTATATTGAAACTTAAATTTTTTTATCTTTCCAGACGGCTTTTTACGTTAAAATGTAATAAATTTGGCCGCCTAAAAAAATGTATCATGAAGAAGTTAGCCCTTATTCTTGTATTCGTATTGGGTTTGGTCGGTTTGTCGGGTGCTGTTCCCGCCATTAAGAAGCCGGTTACCGTCAAGCAATCCGATGGTACCACGATTACCGTCTATATCCGCGGAGATGAAAGTACCCGATGGTCCGAGACATTGGACGGATACAGTCTTTTGCGGAAAGACGGCATTTTTTACTATGCCGTGAAGAACGAAAAAGGAGAGATGGTGGCCTCCGATGTGCGGGCCCATGATCAAGACGCCCGCACCCGACAGGAAAAGAAATTCCTGCGCAAGACCCCTAAAAAACTCCGTTTTTCGGCCGAACAGGTCTCCAGGATGCGTTCCAGGGGGCCTGCTTCCGCAGCCAACAACGTAAAGCGGACGGGAGCGAACGCTCCCTTGGCGAAAGCTTTCAAGGCCCGTAAGGCCATCACCGATACCGTTGTGCGTCGTGCGCCGATAATTCTGGTAAACTTTACCGATTTAAAGATGAAGACCTCCCGGAGTCAATATGAGGCGCTGATAGGCCAGGAAAACTATACGGACAATGGGTGTACGGGTTCCTTTCGGGATTATTTTTTAGACAACAGCCGCGGGCTCTTCCGTTTTGAAGCCGATGTGATAGGGCCTATTGATTTGTCGAAGTCCATGGCTTATTACGGATACGACGAAGACAATGTTCCGGATATGGTGGTGGAGGCCTGCCGTGCGGCTGCGGCGCAGGGCGTGGATTTCAGCCGATACGATTTTGACAACGACGGGGTGATAGACGGGGTTCACATCATATTTCCCGGACAAGGCGAAGAGGTTACCGATGATGAGGATGCGATATGGTCGCATATGTGGAATGTATGGGATGAGGTGAAACTGAACGGAAAGACATTGGATGTGTATTCCTGTTCGGCGGAGTTTTCCTATACCGATGATTGGGCCTACATAGGCACTTTGGTGCATGAGTTGAGCCATGTTTTCGGGTTGCCCGATCTCTACGACTCCGATTATGATGATAACGGAGGGGAAGCCGTTACGCCCGGCGAATTTGAGGTGATGGACGGAGGTTCCTACAACGACGACGGAAAGACACCTCCTTTGCACAACGCCTGGTCGCGTATGGAAATGGGCTGGCTGGAAAAAACCGAACTTACCGAAGCTTGTACGGTAGAACTTTACGAAGCACAGAAGGCCACCCATGCCTTTATGTACCGTACTCCCGTTTGGGGAGAATATTTTGTGTTGGACTACCGTGGCAAAGAAAGCAAGTGGGATGCCGAGATTCCGGGTTACGGCATGTTGATTTTCGCCGTCAACGAAAACGTAAAGATTAATTACTATGGTAGTAATATTTCGGCATGGGAGAACAACTGCGTTAACTGTAAACCCTCCGATAGGGGATTCTATATCAAGCAGGCCAACGGCGGGGAGGCTTCCACTTCGTTTATGGGCGAAGGAACGCCGTTCCCGGGCAGCCGCAACAATACCGCCTTTACAGACGACACCAAGCCGTCTTCTCTTTCCCACAGCGGCAAACCCACCCAAAAACCCATTACCGACATTGTTTCAATCAACAATGGGGTCCGTTTTCAGTTTATGGGAGAAAGCAATGTAACACGCGACAATCTGGGCAATGTATCGCAGCAAGAACCGCCGGTGGAGCAGGTTGAAATCCCCCTGTTTGACCCCGCCGGTGGAGAAGTGGCTCAGGGTACGACGGTAAGGATTTTTACGGCTACTGAAGACGCCACCATTTATTATACCCTAAACGGCACCGATCCCACTTTGGCCAGTGATATTTACGTTTCGCCCGTGGTTATTGATAAAAACACCACCCTCAAGGCGATGGCCGTCAAGGAGGGGATGACTCCGTCGGAAATCGCCGAAGCGTCTTATACCATCAAGACCTCCAATACCGCCGGTCCGCTTGCCCAACTAAAGGTTTATCCCAATCCCAACACGGGCACTTTCTATGTGGAATTGCCTGTGGATGCAACCGTGGAACTGTTCGGCGCGAACGGAACCCTGTTGCAGCAGCATCGGTTTACCGCCGGCCGGCACGCTTTACAAGTAGCGGGCGGCGGCAATTATCTTTTGCGTGTCAGTGCCCGAGGCGATGTAACCACCGAAAGGATAACGGTTCTTTAAGGCATGGTGTATGTGGCCATACCTGCCATGGATGAGGCGGGGCTTGCCCAACGTCTGTTGGCGCTCAACGGGCAGACCCTTCTACCACAGAGGGTATGTGTGTGCATTAATCAGCCGCGTGCCTACCATACGGACGGTCTTCCGGAACACGAACGCGTTTGCAAGGTAAACGAAAATGTTTACAGTCAATTACAAACGTTGCGGTCGGAAGGCCGTTTTTTATTTCCGCTCGAAATCCTCGATTGTTTCAGTAAGGATAAGGCTTGGGATGACAGACATGCCGGCGTGGGGCAGGCGCGTAGAACGGCCATGGATTTTCTTTCCTCTCAATGCGGTCAGAATCCGTTGCCTACCCATATTCTGGTGTGCATGGATGCCGATACGCACTATCCCGACGATTATATAGAAAACATCCAAAAGCAATTCGATGCCTTTCCGCAGGCGGTGGGGCTGGCCAATCCGTATTACCACACGCCCGAACAAGAAAACCTGCCCGAAGTGCAGCAGATGGCCATTTTCCATTATGAAGTCTATATGCGTGCCTTTGCGCTCAATATGATTTTGAGCGGCCATCCGTATGCGTTTACGGCTATAGGTTCTTCGATGGCTTGCCGGATGAAAGCCTATCGGAAGATAGGCGGAATCTCGCCGGTCAGGAGTGGCGAGGATTTTTATTTCTTACAGAAATTGGCCAAGACGGGTCCGTTGATTGTGCATAGCGATGCAGTAAGCCATCCTTCCTCGCGCTTGAGCGGACGTGTGGATTTCGGTACGGGCCCGGCTTTGCGAAAAGGCATGGAGAACCGCTGGGAGTCTTATCCGGTTTATCCACCCGGTTTGTTTGAAAAAATGCGATGCGCCTATGCCGCTTTGCCCGGTTTGTTTGAAAGTGGAGAACCCACATCGGCATTGGATTTCTGGCAGGCGGCTTTCGGGGCGGACTGGTGGGTGAACCTGCGGCGGAACAGCGGCGGCAGAAAGGAGCAATTTATACGCGCATGCAAAGAAAAATTCGATGCCCTGCGCAGTTTGCAGTTCCTCAAAGCTAACTATAAGCAAGACGATAAGGACGATTGGCGGAATATATGCCGTCTTTACCGCTTGTTGGAGGCGGCGGGATTTGAGGATAACCGGATAGAGGTCTTGTGCGGAAGCCATAGCATTCATTCGCTTGCCGACCTTAAACGGCAAGATTGGAAAGAACTGCGGGAATACTTGTTTTTGTGTGAACGCCATTGGCGGAGCCGGCATCCTTTGCTTTCGGTATTTCAATAAGAAACACGCCCCGTTTTGCCGGGAAAACTTAACTTCGCAGTCTATGCAGAGCGTTCATACAACAAACGGACTCACCCCCCTCCTGGTGGTTTTGGGGCCTACGGCAAGCGGAAAAACGGCCTTGGCGGTAAATCTCGCCTGCCGTTTAGATGGAGAAATCCTTAGCGCCGATTCCCGGCAGGTGTATCGCGGCATGGACCTCGGTTCGGGCAAGGATCTGAACGAATACACGCTGTCCGCCCCCGACGGAACAACGGTAAGCGTTCCCTATCATCTCATCAATGTGGCAGATGCCGGAGAGGAATACAACCTTTTCCGTTACCAGCAGGCTTTCGACGCCGCCTACGCCGATATCTGCGCCCGCAGGAAACCCCCCGTGCTCTGCGGCGGCAGCGGCCTTTACCTGGCGGCGGCCCTGGGCAGGAAACGTTTCCGCGAAGTGCCTTTCAACGCCCCGCTGCGCCAAGAACTGCAAACCAGGAGCGATGCCGAACTGGCGGTGCTTCTGGCCTCCTACGGGCCTTTGCACAACCATACCGACACCGAGACCCGGGAACGTTGCCTGCGCGCGATCGAAATCGCCGAATTCGAAAGGCAGAACCCCACTCCGGAGAGAATCATCCCCGAGCCAGTGGTTTTCGGCATCCGCTTTGAACCCGAAATGCTGCGCCAGCGCATCAAAAAACGTTTGGAAGAACGCCTGCAACAAGGTATGATCGAAGAAGTGAGCGCCCTGCTCCACCAAGGGCTCAGGCCCGAACAGCTTACCTATTACGGCTTGGAATACAAATATCTTACGCTCTACATCACCGGGCAGATGGAGCGGGAACGCATGGAAAGCGAACTCTATTTTTCCATCTGCCAGTTTGCCAAACGCCAGCGCACCTGGTTCCGCAAGATGGAACGCGAGGGCTGCCCCATCCATTGGATAGACGGAAATTTGCCGTTGGAAGAAAAAATCGGACAGATACTCGGTAAATTTGTTACCTTTGTCGGATAGTCGTGTCAGGGATACTATCTGTTTATTGAAATTTAAATAAACCCAACGATATGAAAAAGTTACTTTTTACTTTAATGAGTGTTGCGGCCTTATTGGGCTGGAGCACGGTTTCCGCACAAGGAACCTACTCAAAAATTACTTCTGCCGATGATTTGGTGGAAGACGGTGTTTACCTGATTGCCACCGCAGAATACGGTATGGCATTGGGTATGAACTTCGGTAACAACGCTGCCCGTGAAAACGTTGCGGTGACCATCACAAACGGCGTTATCTCCACCGAGGTAGCCACCCAGCCCACCGACAAACTCCCCTACGAAATCGTTCTGAAGAAAAACGGTGACAATTGGGCTTTGTATGATTTGGTGAACCAAAAATATATTGCCCGTACCACCACTGATGAAAATAAAATCCAAAATCAGGATGAACCCTACGAATGGACGATTACGATTGATGCGGATGGCAATGTTGACATTGCCTCCCTCGAATCAACCGTAAGACGTATTCTTTACAATTCCAACACCGGACAGCTCCGTTTTTCTGCCTATAAGGCGGTTAATAATACCAATAAAGTAGTTCAACTCTACAAAAAAGGTGGTGTTTATGTAGATGAAAAAGCGCCCGAAATCAAAAATATCTCAACGACTAACGCTACTACTGTAGAAGTACTTTTCAACGAAGCTTTGGATGCCACTTCCGCCGAAACGGTAGCCAACTACACCGTTAACAATGGCATCACCGTAAGCGCCGCTCAACTCGGCGACGACAACAAAACCGTTACCCTCACCACCTCGGCCTTGACCGCCGGCATCAACTATGAACTTACCGTGAATGGTGTGAAGGACGTCGCCGGCAACGCCACCCAAAACCTTAAGGTTACCTTTGCTTTCGGTGCCGTAGAAGTGGAAAATATCGCCGCTTTGGTAGCTATGCGCGATACGTATATGACAGGCCAGAAATACCGGGTAAAAGGCGAAGTGGTTGTAACCGCCCTTATCGGTAAGTTCGGTTCGCAGCAGACCACCACCAACGCCTGGGTTCAGGACAAAGGTTGCGAAAAATCCATGGGGCACTCCATGATGCTGTATTATGTGAACGACCTTTTGAAAGACGCCAAAGTGGGCGATGTATTGTCGGGTTTGACGGGTGAACTGACGATTTACAACGACTTGATCGAAATGCAGAATTTCGATACCGAAGCAATTGAAATCAAGGGTACCGCCGATATTACCGTAGATGATGTAACGATTTCCGAATTGTCCGGTTCGAACAAATGGTTGTACCAAAACGCCATGGTTCGTGTGAAAGGGGTGGAATTTGCCGATGCCGGCGAAACGTTTGAAGAAAATGTTTCATACAATATTTCCGACGGCAACAATACCATTGCCATCTACACCAACCGCGAAGGAAGTTATCTGGGAACCAAAATCCCTCTCACCGCGTGTGATGTAACCGCTTATGTGGGTTACAATAGAGGCAATGTTCAGTTGGGTCTGCGTACCAAAGACGATATTGCGGCCGCTTCTGTGGCGGTGGAAAACAACGAAGCCATCAAGTTCAGCGTTTATCCCAACCCCACCGAAGGTTTGTTGAATGTGGAACTGGCCGAAGGCGGACAGTTCAGCCTGTTTGTCTATAACACAAACGGTATGCAGATGATGCGTCGCGAAGGCTTGGTTGATAACACCCGCGTTGACCTTTCCGGTCTGGCCCACGGTATGTATATCGTGGAAATCCGCACGGCCGAAGGCGTGGTCCGCACCAAAGTGGTGGTAAGGTAATTCCTTTCCACGGCTTGAAGAGAGGCGTATCGGAAATTCCGATGCGCCTCTTTTGTTTTTATCAGTATCTTTACAGCGTCTAAACATAGGTTGAAAAACGAAAACCATGAAAACAAAACTATTCAAGGCATGGCTTCTCCTGGGTGCGGGAATCCTGTGTTCGTTTTCTCTTTTGCGGGCATCGGCCCCCGACGGTTATTATCAGTCGGCATACGGAAAGAGCGGGTTTACCCTCAAAAGCGAACTTTCGAGCATCATTACCAAAAACCATTCGGTGGTAAGTTACAGTGGCTTGTGGGAGGCATTCAAGAGCACCGATGCCCGTTCCGACGGCAAGGTGTGGGATATGTATTCCAATTGCGAATTTACGTTTGGCGATGACCAATGCGGCAACTACCACGATGAATGCGACTGCTACAACCGTGAACATTCGTTTCCCAAAAGCTGGTTCAACGACGCTACACCCATGTATTCCGACCTGTTTCACCTCTATCCCACCGATGGCAAGGTAAACGGCATGCGCGGCAACCATCCTTTCGGCGAAGTGAGCAGCCCCACCTACACGTCTAAGAACGGTTCCAAATTGGGTAAAAACTCAACCTCCGGCTATTCGGGCACGGTGTTCGAACCGGTGGATGAATACAAGGGCGATTTTGCGCGTTCCTATTTCTATATGGTTACCCGCTACGAAAATCAAGTGGGAAATTGGAACAGCGATATGCTGGAAAGCGGCAACAAGACAAGGGCTTTCAAGCAATGGGCGGTGGATCTGTTGCTTAAATGGCATCGGCAAGACCCGGTGAGCGACAAGGAAATCAAACGCAACGATGCGGTCTATGCCAAGCAGCATAACCGCAATCCGTTTATCGACTATCCCGAACTGGTGGAAAAGATCTGGGGCGGCGACAATACGGCTTTCAATCCCGGTTCGCCGGGTCCCGATGATCCGGAACCCGAAGACACCACTACCTATATCACCTACGAAATCCGGTATGAATACCGCGATGCCGAAGGAAAACCGGTGGCAGAAAGCAACCATTCGCTGACCGTCAAGATTCCCGACACTAAGCGGAATCAGGCCAAGTCGGGCGAAGAAACGGTGATTTTCGACGAAGATTTTCCGAAAGTGGATGATACCGAAAACGGTTCTACGGCCGATGAACAAAATACAGGCAGCCAATATGTGGCAGCGTTCAACAATGTCTATACGTATGGAAAATCAGGCATTCGCTTGGGTTCAAGCAAGAACGCGGGCTTGGTTGTTTTTGAGCAATTCAATGTAAGCGGCGAGTTTACGGTGAATATCAGTGGTAAAGGCTGGAACGCGAGCGAAACTTCATTCACACTCCAATGCGAAGGTTGCACGCAGGCCTCCCAAACCATTACATTTACCAAGAGCAAAACCGACCTTTCGGGGCTTGACCAATACGAAACCTTGGCACCGGTTACGCTTTCGGCCAACGGCAACGCCCAGTTGACACTTTCGGCGGCAGCTAAGAACCGAGTTCTTATTGACCGCGTAAAGGTTGTTTCCGGCAATGGCGGCAGTATTCCCGTTGATCCCGACGATCCCGTTTCGACGGACACCTGCCTGCTTAAGGTGCTTTATCCTGCCGCCGGCGATACAGTATGGAAAGCCGATGTAATGGGCCGCGTGGCGATGATGGACAAAGACGATCATGAAATTGCGCGCTATACCTTGAAAACCGTGGAATTGCCCGATACGGGAAATTATATTCTGTGGACCAATCTCTATAAAGAAGACGAGGATTTGTGTGAAAAGACCACGCCTTTCGTCTATGCGTTGCCCGATTCCGGTTCCGATGAGCCCGAAACGGTGGAAACGCCGGTGTTCGAACCCAATGGCGGACAAGTGGAAAAGGGCACGGAAGTAACCATTGCCTGCGCCACGGAAAACGCCGCCATCTACTACACGACCAACGGCAGCGAACCTACGGATTCGGATGAAGAATACATTTCGCCTATCGTTGTCAATAAAGCCATGACGGTTAAGGCCATCGCCATCAACGGCAAGGCAAAATCGGCGGTGGCGCAGGCAAGTTTTACGGTTAAGAACGACCCCGTAGGCATTGAAACGTTGACAGGTGCGGAATTCCGGCTGTATCCCAATCCTTCTTCGGGCAACTTTGTGGTGGAAACCGCCGATGAGAGCTTTGTAGAGGTACTTACGCTACAAGGTGTTCCGGTTGTCCGCCTCGAAGGGGTAAAGGGTCGTAAGGAAATATCGCTTCGCATTTCGGGCATGTATCTGGTGCGGGTAACCGACAGAAAAGGCACTGCCGTGCAACGTATGGTGATAAAGTAAAACGGATTGCGTTTTTTGTTAAATTTGTACCTCACTCCGAACAAGGAATCACCTCTTTGTTCGGCCAAACAAGATAAAAAATATGGATTTGTCCTTGATTTTTACCGTTCCCGGAAAACCGGGCCTGTACAAGTTGATTTCGCAAGGCAAGAATGCCGCCATCATGGAATCGTTGCTCGACAAGAAACGGATGCCGGTGTTTACGATGGATCGCATCAGTTCGTTGGCTGAGATAGCCATTTATACCTACGAGGCGGAAATATCGTTGGCCAATGTCTTCCGAAACATCTTTCAGAAAGAAAATGGGAAAAAGTGCTTGGATCACAATAGTGATGCCGATGCCTTGAAAGATTACTTCAAGCAGGTTCTGCCCGATTTCGATCAGGAAAGGGTCTATGTATCGAATATCAAAAAGGTTTTGCAATGGTATAATATATTATTGGAAAACAACTTGGTAGATATGGAACTTTCTGAACGTGAAAAGGCACAGCAGCAGGCTTTGGCCGAACATGAGGCCGAAGAAGCCGCTGCCGAAGCAAAAGAAAAAACGATAGCGCCTAAGCCCAAGAAAACGGTTGCCAAAGCAGAAAAACCGGCCGAAGAAAAGAAACCGGCCGAGAAAAAACCGGCCGAAAAGAAAACCAAGACCGCGGCCAAACCTGCCGCTTCCAAAACAAAGGTTGCCAAGGCGGAAAGTGGCACAGGAACAGCCAGACCCGCTGCCAAGAAAACAACGGCAAAAAAAGAGAAATAAGAGATTGGGAAATCAGAAACAGATATCCGATTTCACCGTACAACGCAATATGCCGTTGGGGGATGATTTTGTTCGGCTGTATTTGCAGACCGACCGCCCACTGCCCGCGATTTTTCCCGGGCAGTTTGTGCAGATACACAGTCCCTCTTCTGTTTATGGGTGGCTGAGGATTCCCATTTCGATACATGATGCCGACCCTGCCGCCGGTTGTATCACCTTGTTGGTGCAGAAGGTGGGGAAGGGTTCGGAATATCTGGCCTCTTTGCAGGCTGGCGATACGCTTAATATGGTGTTGCCCTTGGGAAAGGGATTTACCGTTCCGACTGTTGTGAACCGCGCTTTGCTGGTGGGTGGCGGTTGCGGTGTGGCGCCGCTCTATTTTCTGGCCTCGTGTCTCAATGCGGCCGGATTGCCTTTCGATATTCTGATAGGGGCCCGCAATCAGAAACGTCTGGTGCTTGCCAACGAATTGGCGCAACTCGGTCCTACCGGCATCTGCACCGAAGACGGAAGCGTGGGCATCAAGGGTTTGGTTACCGGGCATCCCCTTTGGGAAGGCGTTGTTTATTCGCATGTCTATACCTGTGGGCCTACGCCTATGATGAAAGCTGTGGCCGAGAAGGCGCGCGGACAGAAAGCCGTTTGCGAGGTGAGTCTAGAAAATACCATGGCCTGCGGTCTGGGTGCCTGTCTGTGTTGCGTAACACCCTCGGCGGAAGGCCATAATCTTTGCGTCTGCACCGAAGGACCGGTGTTCAATGCCGATATTTTGGGTTGGTAGCCTGTTGTAAATCTAATAAAAACCCCTTGTTGGAGGGGGGAATATCATTCGATAAAGTCATGAACCTGAAAGTAAATATCGGCCATTTGGAGCTTAAGAATCCGGTGCTTACCGCTTCCGGAACTTTCGGCTACGGCATTGAATTCAGTGATTTTATAGACTTGAACCATCTTGGCGGTTTTATCGTGAAAGGCACTACCGCCCGTCCACGGGAAGGCAATCCCTATCCGCGTATGGCCGAAACGCCTTTAGGCATGCTCAATGCCGTGGGATTGCAGAACAAAGGTGTGGACTACTTTATCGCACATATCGTGCCGCAGATAGAGCAGAAACGCCGTTCCGACGGGGAAGTCCCCACCCGTCTTGTTGTCAATGTGTCGGGTTCAACGGTGGACGAATATGTGGAAGTGGCGCAGAAGTTGGCCGATTGTCCGCAAACGGATGCCATAGAGGTGAATATCTCTTGTCCCAACGTGAAGCAGGGCGGTATGGCCTTTGGCACCGATCCGGCCATGGCGGCAGAAGTGGTGCGGCAGGTACGGAAAGTTTTTCCGCGTTGCATGATAGTGAAACTCTCGCCCAACGTAACGGATATCGCCGCGCTGGCGGCCGCGGTAGAAGAAGCCGGCGCCGACAGCGTTTCGCTTATCAATACGCTCTTGGGTATGGCCATCGATGTGGAAAGACAGAAACCGGTGCTGAGCACTGTTACAGGCGGTCTTTCGGGGCCGTGTGTCAAACCGGTGGCCTTGCGCATGGTGTGGCAGGTGGCTAAACGGGTCAGGATTCCCGTTATCGGCATCGGCGGTATCTGTACGGCCGAAGACGCCTTATCCTTTCTTATGGCCGGTGCTTCTGCCGTAGAGGTGGGTTCGGCGAATTTTGTCGATCCTGCGGCTACGGAAAAAATCATGCAGGGCATAGAGGCCTATTGTCTGCGAAAGGGTATTGAAGATATACACGATTTGATAGGAATCATAGGATGAGTAAAGGAAACAAGCATTCAAAATCAGCAAAAGGAAGATCCGGCAATACAGCCAATCGGAGTAAAAGAGCCCGCAATACCGCCGGGTACCGCGCCAAAAACAGTGGCAGGCATAAAGATTCCGGCCGTGCGTCCCGCCGTCGTCATATACCCGAAAGTCTTCGCAACTATATCACGGGAACGGTAGATATGAAATCTTCGGGAAAGGCCTACATCCTGCCCGACAACAAGGAATTGGAAGATGTTTTCGTATCGGCCAACAACGTGGGGCATGCCTTGCATGGCGATTATGTGCGCGTGTTGCTTTTCCCGGAGCGTTGGGGAAGACGCCTTGAGGGGCAGATTACCGAAATCATCAAGCGTAAGAAACGGCATATTGTGGGAACCGTTGAGTTTTCGGGCCGCTATGCATTCCTCATACCCGACAGTACCAGCATTCCGGTCAATATCGTGTTGCCCGGGGAGAACCTGCACGGTGCCAAGGACGGACAGAAAGCGGTGGCGGACATCGTTGACTGGCCGGCACATCTCAACAACCCCATAGGGGAAATCAAATTGGTGTTGGGAGATCCGGGCGACAACAATGTGGAGATGCAGTCAATCCTCGCCGAGTTCGATTTTCCGCTTTCCTATCCGCAGGCGGCCATCGCCGAGGCTGAAAAGATGACCGAAAAGGTAACGTCCGATGAACTTTCCCGCCGTCGTGATTTTCGCCCGGTATATACCTGCACTATAGATCCGGCCGATGCCAAAGACTTTGACGATGCTTTGTCGTTCCGTCTTCTGCCAAACGGCAATAGGGAGATAGGCGTGCATATCGCCGATGTGAGCCATTTTGTGAAGCCCGGCGGGGCCATCGAAGACGAGGCTTATCAGCGTGCCACTTCGGTATATTTGGTGGATCGCACCATTCCCATGTTGCCCGAAAGGCTTTGCAATAACCTTTGTTCTCTTAATCCGCAGGTGGACCGCTTTTGTTTCAGCGTGGTGTTCGAGATGGATGCCGATGCGCGGATCCAGAATTTCTGGGTGGGGAAAGGGGTAATCCATTCCGACCGTCGTTATACTTACGAGGAAGCGCAGGCCATTATCGAAGCTGCAGGATTGGCATCGGGTGTGGAAGGTGATGCCGCGCGGCTGGCAAAATTGGGTTCGCCGCAGGATATAGAGGCCGTTGTCGAGATGTTCAAGCTCTCGCTTTTGATGCGTACCCGTCGTTTCCGCACGGGGGCGATAAACTTTCATTCCAAGGAAGTGCGTTTCAGGCTTGATCCGGTTACAGCCAAACCTTTGGGTGTCTATATCAAGGAAAGCAAGGAATCGAACAACCTTGTGGAAGAATTCATGCTGTTGGCCAACCGTCGGGTAGCCGAACTCATAGGCAAGGACCTGAAGGTTAAGAAACAGGAGAATGGTGTTTTCGGT
>CAYTCD010000009.1:0-32887 GCA_964436335.1 uncultured Bacteroidaceae bacterium | reverse complement strand
GCATTCCGCCGATTCCGCCGCCGAATGCCGCCGACATCTTAAGCGACTGTTCCTGGGTAAAACCGTAAAGGTCGCCGAAAGCCAGCACCACCGACTGGCAGCAGTTATAACCTTCCTGATGCAGTTCGGCTGCGCGTTGGATTCTTTCTTCGTACATGGTTTGAGATTTTGGGCAAAGGTACGGTATTTCGTAAATTTGCAGGTTCGCCTTACCGAAAGGCAAAACCATACCGAAATGTCTGTTGAACCAACCGTCTGCATCCAACCCGAAGTTCCTGCCTATGGAAGGAAACCCGGCCCCTTGCGCCGTGTATGGCGGTTTTACCGCGACGGTTTCCGGTCCATGACATTCGGGCGTAGCCTTTGGGTGATTATCCTTGTAAAACTCTTTATCATGTTCGCCATCCTCAAGGTTTTCTTTTTTCCCGACTTTCTGCGGCATAAGACCGTTCCGGAAAAGCAAGACTTTGTGGGGACCGAACTGGTAAACAGAAGTATACGGTAAACCGGCCGTGAAAGGCTCTAAATAAATTATTATGGAACAAATCGATCCCGCATTGATAGATTGGTCTCGTGCGCAGTTCGCCATTACTGCCATGTATCATTGGCTTTTTGTACCGCTGACGCTCGGGCTTTCGATGATCATGGGGGTTATGGAAACCCTCTATGTAAAGACCGGAAAGCTGTTCTGGAAGCAGACGGCGCAGTTCTGGATGAAACTTTTCGGAATCAACTTTGCCGTGGGAGTGGCTACGGGGCTTATCCTCGAATTTCAGTTCGGCACCAACTGGAGCAACTATTCGTGGTTTGTGGGGGATATTTTCGGTGCCCCCCTGGCCATAGAAGGTATTGTGGCCTTTTTTATGGAAGCCACATTCATCGCCGTGATGTTCTGGGGCTGGAACAAGGTGAGCAAGGGCTTCCATCTGGCTTCCACCTGGCTTACCGGTATTGGCGCCACGCTGTCGGCATGGTGGATTCTGGTAGCGAACACCTGGATGCAGCATCCGGTGGGCATGACCTTCAATCCCGAAACGGTGCGCAACGAAATGACCGATTTTCTTGCCGTGGCCTTCCAGCCGATGGCGGTAACCAAGTTTTTTCATTCGGTGCTGAGCGGCTGGGTGTTCGCCGCCGTTTTTGTGGTGGGGGTGAGTTGCTGGTATCTATTGCGCAGACGCCATGTCAGATTCGCACTTTCGAGTATTAAGATGGCCGCTGTATTCGGGTTGGCGGCTTCGTTGATTGTGGCCTTTACAGGCGATAAATCGGGATATGAAGTGGCGCAATACCAGCCCATGAAACTGGCGGCTATTGAAAACCTTCAGGACGGTGGCCATGCACAGGGTCTGGAAATAGCCTTCGGTGTAAAAATGCCTTATATGCTTTCGTTTCTTGCCACCCGTACAGCGGAAGGTTACGTGCCGGGTATCAATGATATTTTGGCCGGCGGTTATACACAGGCCGACGGAAGCACCGCTTTGCCGGTACAGGAAAAGATGCGCCGCGGCCGTGTCGCTGTACAGGCTTTGGCCGATTTCAGGGAAGGGATGCGGCAGAACGATACGGCCAGAACCGAAAGGGCGCGCGACACGCTTTCGGCCCACGTTGCGTATTTCGGCTATGGCTATGTGGACAATCCGTGTGATATAGTGCCTTCCACGGGCTTGCTGTTTTGGTCTTTCCGCGTAATGGTGGGCTTGGGCATGCTCTTTATTCTTTTCTTTATCCTCGCCATTTTCTTCAGCAACAAAGACAAGATTGCCCAAAACCGCTACAAATGGTTTTATTACGTGGCTATCGTTTGTGTGCCGCTGGCCATGATAGCCGGACAGGCAGGTTGGATTGTGGCCGAGGTGGGGCGCCAGCCTTGGGCCATTCAGGACCTTCTGCCGGTCAACGCGGCTATTTCGAGCCTGCAACCGGGTGCGGTAAAAACCACGTTCTTTATATTTTTGGTATTGTTTACAGTGTTGCTGGTGGCCGAAATGGGCATCATGCTCAAAGCCATCGCCAAAGGCCCCGAAAACACGGAAACGGATAACGAGCAATAACGCGGGAGGAAAAAACAATGTTCACATACGAATTCTTACAAAACTACTGGTGGTTCGTGGTTAGCCTTTTGGGCGCCATTCTTGTATTCCTTTTGTTTGTGCAGGGAGGAAACTCGCTTATTTTCGCCTTGGGCAGAAACGAGCAGGAACGGAGTTTGCTCATTAACGCCACGGGGCGTAAATGGGAATTTACCTTTACCACACTCGTTACTTTCGGCGGTGCGTTCTTTGCTTCATTTCCGCTTTTCTACAGCACCAGTTTCGGCGGTGCCTATTGGATTTGGTTCCTGATTCTGCTCAGTTTTGTCTTGCAGGCGGTTTCTTATGAGTTTCAGGGTAAGCTGGGCAACCTTTTGGGTAGAAAGACCTATCAGGTGTTTTTGGTGCTGAACGGTTTTCTGGGGCCTTTCCTGTTGGGAGCCGCGGTGGGCACTTTTTTCAACGGCAGCAATTTTATCGTAAACAAGGCCAGCATATCGTCTTCCGTAATGCCCGTTATCAGCCGTTGGGGCAATGAATGGCACGGTTTGGACGCTTGCCTGGATCCCTGGAACCTTATTCTTGGTTTTGCGGTGTTCTTTCTTGCGCGTCTTTTGGGAAATCTCTATTTCATCAACCATATAGACGATGCCGAGTTGCAGCCTCGTCTGCGCCGCCGTTTGCTGATAGACAGCGTTCCTTTTCTGCTGTTTTTCCTCGCTTTTGTGATCCGCACCTTGTGCAAGGCTGGTTTTGCCGTGAATCCGCAGAACGGAGAGGTATCGATGGAGTCCTGCAAATACCTGCATAACTTTTTGCAGATGCCGGCGGTTACGGCGATTTTTGTGGTTGGTGTGGCCGGTGTGCTGTACGGTTTGGGCAAGTCGATTTTTTGCAGCCGCTATACCAAAGGCATCTGGTTTGCCGGAATCGGAACGGTGCTTACTGTTTTGGCCCTGTTCCTTTGTGTGGGCTATAACCACACCGCCTACTATCCTTCCAATCTCGATCTGCAGAGTTCGCTTACCTTGACCAACAGTTCATCGAGCCTGTTCACCCTCAAGACTATGGCGATAGTCTCCATTCTGGTTCCTTTCGTTTTGGCTTATATCGTGTATGCGTGGCGTTCCATCGATAAGAAAAAGCTGACCCGTAAAGAATTGGAAGAGGAACACGGCTATTAGGCCGCATTTGACAGGAGTGAGAAAAGATTGAAGACAGAAGAAACATTGAAAAAGATTGATGGTGTGCCGCAGGCGGTGCGGCAGATTCTCGGCGTATTGCGGGAGGAGGGTTATCCGGCCTATCTGGTGGGAGGATGCGTGCGCGATTGCCTCTTGGGAAAAAAACCGCACGACTGGGATATATGCACGAGCGCACCGGTGGGTAAAATACGCCCCGTCTTTAAGGAAAAGGGCTACCATGTGGCCCCCACGGGATTGAAACACGGCACGCTTACGGTGATAGACGGGGGTTGCCCTTACGAGATTACGGTTTTTCGGAAAAAAGAAAGGCCAAAAGAGACCGACCCGCTTTACGAAGACTTGGGGCTGCGCGATTTTACGATCAATTCCATGGCTTGGTCGGAACAGGAGGGGGTGGTGGATCCTTATGGAGGAACGGAAGATTTGGCCAAGGGTGTGTTACGGTGCGCCGGGTCGGCGATGGAGCGTATGGAAGAAGATCCTTTGCGGATTTTACGGGCATTGCGTTTTTCGGCGCAGTTGGGCTTTTCGATAGAAGATTCGCTGAAGGAAGCCATTTTTGCGCGACTTCCCTTGCTGAAACAGGTGGCGGTGGAACGCATCACTTCCGAACTCTACCGCTTTATGCATGCACCTGCCTTGCGTATAGCGGCTTTGTTACGGGAATATGCCGATGTGTTCTTTTTCATCATGCCCGAGTTGAGGCCTATGTTGGGCTTTGACCAGCACAATCCGCATCATATTTACGATGTGTGGGAACACACCATGCGGGCGATGGAGGCCTGCAAGGTGGATGATGTGGTGCTCAGGTTTACCGTACTCTTTCACGATACGGGCAAACCGCATGTGTTCACAATGGACAATCAAGGGATAGGGCATTTTTACGGGCATGGGGAAGAAAGTTGCCGTATCTGCGCCAAAGTGATGAAGCGGTTGCGTTTCGACAACAAGACAGCTTCGGAAGTATATACATTGGTGGAAGTGCACGACGCGCGCGTGGAGACCCAGCCCCGGAGCATACGCCGTTGGCTCAACCGGATAGGCTTGGAGCAGTTTGAACGTCTTTTGACAATGAAACGTTGTGATGCGGCCGGCCAGAATCCTGTGTATTGGCCCGAGCGGAAGGCATATATAGACTCGCTGGAAGAAGGTTTGCGGGAGGTATTGGCCCAGGATGCCTGCTTTTGCATGAAAGACCTTGCCGTGAGGGGGAGCGATCTGATTGCTTTAGGCTACGAAAAAGGTGCCGTTTTGGGCAAGTGCCTGCAACGTCTTTTGGATGAGGTAATCGACGAGAAGTTGCCCAATGACCGCGAGGCCCTCTTGTCGCGGGCCCTTTTGTGGCTTTCTTCGGATTCCAGACTGGATTGATTTTTGGATTGCCGCCAAGATGCGGTGTTTTTAACCTTTGATAAAAAGTTTCTTATGATCACTTTTACAATCAGTGAGCGCACAATCGATATAGAGGGCGTGATCCGTCAGCAGGTGCCGGCCGTTTATAAAAAAATGCCCCGTTTTGTGTTTCCGCTTTTGCGGAAAATTATGCACGAGAAGGAGTTAAACAGTTTTCTTTATAGAGAAAAAGACAAGGTGGGTGTGGATTTCGCCACGGCTATTCTGGAGGATTTCGGTTGCCGCGTTGAGATGCGCGGCATGGAAAACCTGTCGGAAGAAGGCCGCTATCTGTTTTGCGCCAACCATCCTATGGGTGGTTTAGACGGAATGGCACTCATCAGCCGTATCGGACAAATACGCAAGGAAATTCTTTTTCCCGTAAACAGCATGTTGTTGGCTTTGCCGCCTCTCAAACCCATATTCTTGCCCATCAGTAAGTTGCAGGAAAACACCGAGAACAGGCGGAGTCTCGATGCCGCTTTTTCCGGTTCTGCCGATTTGCTGTATTTTCCGGCCGGGATGTGTTCGCGCAAGCAGAAAGGGGGCGTTATCGCCGATTTGGAATGGAAGAAAACCTTTGTTACCCAAGCCAGAAAAAATCAGCGGGACATTGTGCCGGTGTATGTGGATGGCCGTAATTCCCCGTTTTTTTATAACTTAGCCCAATGGAGAACCCGTTTGGGGCTCAAGATGAACATCGAACAGATTTTTTTGGTCAACGAGATGTTCAAGACGCGGAATCAAAAAATTTGTTTAACTTTGGGAAGACCTATTCCTTTTCAGACCTTAGACAAACGCTATTCCGACAAGGAATGGGCGGCGCTGATAAAGGAACATGTTTACCGGTTGTCCAAGGAACCGGAAGCCATATTCAGATATTAGGCAGGATGCAGGAAATCATTCCTCCCGTTGACAGGGAACTGATCATAAATGAACTTACCGAAGACAAGTTCTTGCGGTACACCAGTTTTGGCAATCGTAGCGTGTATGTTGTAACGGCACATGACGCACCTAACGTAATGCTGGAGCTGGGTCGGCTCAGGGAGATCTCTTTCCGTCTGGGCGGTGGCGGTACGGGCAAATCGATGGATATCGATGAGTTCGATACGATGGAGTATCCCTATACACAGTTGGTGGTATGGGATGAAGAAGATCGGCAGATTGTGGGAGGATACCGCTTTATCGAAGGCAATCGGGTCCGGTTCGATGCCAATGGCATTCCCCAGCTTTCCACTACGGAGATTTTCCGTTTCAGTCCCCGTTTCATTGAGGAATACCTGCCTCAGACCATCGAGTTGGGGCGCTCTTTTGTGCAACCCCAATACCAATCCTCGCGGAAAGGTATCTTCTCGCTCGACAACCTCTGGGACGGTCTGGGGGGGCTTGTTACCCTCAATGCCTCATGGATGCGCTATTTTTTCGGAAAGGTAACCATGTACACCTCTTTCAATAAAGAAGCGCGCGACACAATTCTTTACTACATAACCAAATACCATAAGGATACCGAAGGCCTGGTGCTTCCTCTTGATCCACTTCGCATTGATACATACGAAAGCCGTCTGCAAAAACTTTTTGAAGGCTTGGATCTGGAAGATGCCTATAAGGCTACGGTGCGTCGCGTACGCGAGTTGGGAGAGAATATTCCGCCTCTTTTCAATTCCTATATCAAACTTTCTCCCACCATGCGCACTTTCGGCACTTGTGTGAATCCTCATTTCGGCGGCGTGGAGGAAACAGGGATTCTGATTAAGCTGGACGAAATCTACGATAGTAAGAAGGAACGCCATATTCCTTACAGTCTCAGTGAGGTACGAGATTCAAAAATGCAAAATGGCGCGTCTTTATGAAGATCCTTTCGGCCGAATTTGTTGCCTGTTGCGACGACTATAAGAAATGTCCGGAGAGCAATTTACCGGAATACGCCTTTATCGGACGTTCCAATGTTGGAAAATCTTCGCTTATCAATCGGCTTTGCGAGCGGAATTCTCTTGCCAAAACATCTTCTACTCCCGGCAAGACCCAATGTATTGTGCATTTTCTGATTAACCGGCAATGGTATATTGCCGATCTGCCTGGTTACGGTTATGCCAAGGTTGGGCAGAAGCAACGGGAAAAGTGGCAGCGGATGACGCAGGCTTATATGCTCCGAAGACCCAATCTGTATTGTGTTTTTGTATTGGTCGATCTCAGGATTCCGCCTCAGTCCATCGATTTGGAGTTTATGCGCTTTTTGGGTGAAAATGAAGTGCCTTTCTGTATATTGGGCACCAAGGCCGATAAATTGGGAGCCCAAAAGCTGGCGGATTCGGTGAACGCCATTAAAGAAGCCTTGTCGGAAACATGGGATCCGTTGCCGCCCTTTATTGTGTCTTCGGCCCAGACCGGTATGGGCAGGGAGGAAATCTTGCGGTTTATTGAAGACGCAAACGCATGATCTGTTAAAAAAATAGATACGGTTCAAGCCCAGTGAGCGGGGCGGAAAGGAATTCCTTTCCGCCCCGCTTTTTTTGTTTAAGCACCCCGACAAAATGTGTAGGTGCTTTTCTCTTTAACGCAAAACGGCCTTAGGGAGTTTTTGAGCCGTAAACTTATCAACAATTCAACACAAAATTGTTAATAACTTTTATTTTTAAAACCTCAAAACATATTGATATATAATTATTTATTGAATATTGAAGGTCCAAAATGGGATTTTTAGGGAGCGAATGGAAAATTTATGAACAAAATGGGAGGGATTGGATTTTTATACGTAATTTTGCGGGGTCTGGAAATGAGATGTTTCCGTGTTGGATGCACCGTTTCTTTTCGGACAATCGCTTATGGCCATTTTAGTAGGTAAAGAGTTCTGTAAGGTTGACACCGGCGGTCGGTTCAAATTTCCCTCGGCGATGAAGAAAGCTTTGGTGGGAAGCATCGATGCCGGTTTTGTCATAAAAGAGAGCATTTTTGATGCTTGCCTTGAACTTTATCCCCGTGCTGAATTTGAACGGGAAATCGAGACCAAGGTGGCCAAACTCAATCATTACAATCCGCAAGACAGGCTTTTGATACGCAAGCTTTCGGAAGGCAATCCGGTGGAACTCGATGCCAACGACCGTTTGCTGATTCCCGTGGAGCTGAAAAAGGCCAAGGGTATAGACAAGGAAATCGTCTTGATCTCCAAAATCAACATCATCGAGATATGGGATGTTGAAACCTACAAAAAGATGAACGCCGCCGAGGTGGATTTTGCCAAGATGGCGGCCGCGCGTCTGGGGCAGATAGACGGTGTGGAAGTACCGGAAAAATTATAGGAGGGGCATGTTATGGATATCGACTATCATGACCCCGTTCTGTTGCAGGAATCGATAGAGGGGCTTGATATACAATCAAATGGAATTTATGTAGATGCCACTTTCGGTGGCGGTGGCCATTCGCGCCGGATATTGTCCTTGCTGGGCGAAGAGGGGCGTTTGTATGCGTTTGACCGCGACCCGGACGCAGTGCATCGTGCGGAAAACGATGTCTTTTTTTCTTGTTCCGGCGGCCGCTTTGAACTTATCGCCGAGAATTTCCGTTTCATGAAGAATCATTTGCGGTTTCGGCGCGCGCTTCCCGTCAACGGAATCTTGGCCGATTTGGGGGTTTCTTCCCATCAGTTCGATACACCCGAGCGGGGTTTTTCCATCCGGGGCAGAGGTCCGTTGGATATGCGCATGGATAAAAAGAGCGGACCAACGGCGGCCGAGGTTCTCAACACTTATTCGGAAGAGGCGTTGGCCAAGGTGTTTTACCGTTATGGCGAGATTCCTTTCGGTAAAAAACTGGCGTCGGCTGTGGTAAAAGCACGGGCCAACGGCGGGTTTTCCTATACCGATCAAGCGGTGGCTTTTTTTACGCCTTTTGCGCAACGGGGCAGGGAAAACAAGTTTCTGGCCACGGTTTTCCAGGCTTTGCGCATCGAAGTGAACGGGGAAATGGAAAATCTTGAAAGCCTGCTCCGGCAAAGCCTTGATATACTTGCTCCCGGCGGAAGGCTGGCCATCATTTCCTATCATTCGTTAGAAGACCGGATGGTCAAGAACTTTATGCGGTCGGGCAATATGGAAGGTGAGGTGGAGAAGGATTTTTACGGCAACAAGCTTTCACCTTTCGAGGCGGTTACCCGTAAGGCTGTAATGGCATCGGAAGCTGAATTGGAACGGAATCCCCGCTCCAGGAGCGCACGGCTCAGAATCGTGCGGAAAAAAGAGGAGTAGGCACGTATGGGAAAGAATAGGATAAAACCAGAGCCGCAGCTAAAGGATCCGGAACCCGAACCGGAACTGGTGCTGGAATTTGCGGGCAAGAAACCGGAAAAGGAAGCCAAAGAAGAGCGGCAACCCGATCAGGCGGAATTGCAACGCAGGGAGCAGCGGCGTCTGCGCAGAAAAAAAATCCGTTCTGTTTTGGACGGTTCGGTTTTTTTGGACAAAGGGGTGCAGAAATACTGGAAGTTAGGCTTGTACATATTTTTCCTGGCTATGTTCCTTATCACTGTCAACTATGTTTCCGAAACGGTGGTTCGGAAAAGTTCTGTGGTAAAGGGGGAGTTGAAGGAATTACAGTTCCGTCAGATTACGAGCCGTGCCGAACTGATGCGTTTGGAGAGGCAGTCTTCGGTGGCGGATATGCTGATAAATACGGGTGTGAAGGAGTCGGTGGTACCGCCTTTCATCATACCTGATCAAAGAATAGAAAAAGAAATTTCCGGCAACGGAAAATAACAATGACGGCAGAAAAAAAGAAAAAGGCGGATAAGCCGCAAGACGGCAAGACCGGTTTCTGGTGGAAGGTATATCTGATATATGCCTTGCTTCTGGTTTTTGCCGTTGCCATTGTTTTCAATATGGCGAAGGTGATTTTTATGGACGGGGCGGATCTGCTCGAAAAATCGGACCGCCAGAGCCTTCGCTACGAAAAGACCCCTGCCGTGCGGGGCAACATCTATTCGGCCGATAATTCGCTGTTGGCCGTATCGGTGCCGTATTTCACGCTGCGTATGGACATGCACCCTTCGGTGGTCAGCACCGACACTTTCTATAAATACCTGCGTCCGCTTTGCGACAGTCTGCACAAGATGTATCCCCAGCAAAGCAGCGAAAGTTACCGGCAGTGGCTTGTGGCCGGAAGAAAGCGCGGTAAACGCGATTTTATTTTGCGCGCCAACGTTACATATGGCGAGATGGTGCGTATCCGCCGTTTTCCGCTGTTAAAGAAAGGGCAGTTCAAGGGTGGTTTTATTGTGGAGGAAAAAGAAAACCGGGTGCATCCCAACGGACTGTTGGCCTACCGTACGGTGGGCTATGTTAATCAAAGCGGCACGCGTGTAGGCTTGGAAGGCGCTTACGATAAGGAATTGAGCGGGGTGAACGGCAGGCGGCTTACGAAAAAGGTTTCCAATGGCGTGTGGCAGCAGGTACATACATCTGATGCCGTGCAAGCCGAAAATGGCAAGGATTTGATGACCACCATCGATATCCGCATACAGGACGTGGCTGAATCGGCTTTGCAGGAGTGTATGGAACTCAACGAAGCCGAACATGGCTGCGTGGTGCTGATGGAGGTAAAGACGGGCAAGGTGGTTTCGATTGCCAATTTGAGCAAGGGTAAGGACGGCGTATATAGAGAGGATATGAATTATGCGGTGGGAGAGGCGGTGGAACCGGGTTCCACGTTCAAACTGGCTTCCACCATCGCCATTCTGGAAGAAAGCCATTGCGAACCTTCGATTATCGTGCCTACCGGAGAGAGGCAGTTCTACAACCGTTGGATGAGAGACTCGCACAAGGGCGGTTGGGGCGATGTGAGTTTGCAGGAGGCTTTCGAAAAGTCTTCGAATGTGGGGATTTCCTATTTGGCCAACGAGGTGTTCGACAAAAAGCAGGCGCGTTTTGTGGAATACTTCAAGAAGATGCGCTTGGACAAGCCTCTGGGCGTGGAGATAGCAGGGGAGGGGATACCGTATATCAAGGACCCGTCCGACAAAACCTGGTCGGGGGTTTCGTTGCCGTGGATGTCGATTGGCTACGAGTTGCGGCTTACGCCCTTGCAGATACTGGCGCTCTATAACGCGGTGGCGAACGACGGCAGGCTGATGAAGCCGCTTTTTGTAAACGAGATAAGGCAGGGCGATGTGGTGGTGAAAAAGATGGAACCGCAGGTGTTGGTTGACAGAATCTGCAGCAAGGAAACCCTGACCAAGGTAAAGGCCATGCTCGAAGGCGTGGTGGAGAACGGAACGGGTACCTGCATGAAGAACCCGCTGTACAAGGTGGCCGCCAAAACGGGCACGGCGCAGATGAACTACGGCAGAAGAGGTAGCGAGAAGATGACCTACCGGGCTTCGATTACCGGTTATTTTCCTGCCGATAATCCGCGCTATTCGTGCATCGTGATGATTACCAACCCGCAGAAGAACCGCATCTACGGCGGTGCGGTGGCGGGGCCGGTGTTTAAGGATATTGCCGACAAGGTGTATGCCACGCTGATGCAGGGCGGTTTGGAAACGGAACGTTTCGATCCGGCCGCCGCGCTTCCGCTGCGGGCGGCCGGATATGCCGCCGATATAAGCCGTGTGGGCGAATGTCTGGGGTTGAGGTTTCCTGAGCTGGAGCCCTCTTCGTTTGTGCGTATGAGCGGCGGCACAAACCGCTTTGCGGAGGTAAGCACGATGAAAGACGTGATGCCCGACGTGCGGGGAATGGGCTTGCGTGATGCAGCCTTTCTGCTGGAAAAATACGGGTTGAAAGTAAACGTGTATGGCAAGGGTTGGGTAAAGACCCAGACACCTGCCGCCGGAACGGCTTGTTCGAAGGGACAGACGGTGTTGTTGGAACTGGCAAGTTGAACCGGAAACAAGGAATAAGGAAAGCGACATGAAACTGACCGAATTGTTGCGGAATCTGGAAGGCGGTTTTTGCCTTACGGGAAACGACGAACGGGAAATAAGCGGCCTGGCGCAGGATTCGCGCCTGGTAAAGCCGGGCTTTGTGTTCTTTGCCGTAAAGGGAACGGCGGTCGATGGCCATGATTTTATTGCCAAGGCCGTTGAATCGGGCGCGGTGGCGGTGGTTTGCGAAAGGATGCCCGAATCGGTGCATCCGGAGGTAACCTATGTGCAGGTGGAGGACAGTTCTTTGGCTATGGGGTATATGGCTTCGGCTTTCTACGGGCATCCCTCGCGCCAACTGCAATTGGTGGGCATTACGGGTACCAATGGAAAAACCACCACGGTTACGCTCCTGTACCGTTTGTTCCGTCTGTTGGGTTATAAGGCCGGTTTGCTTTCCACGATAGAGAACCGTATCGACAACCAGGTGGTTCCCAGTACCCACACCACCGGCGATTCCTTAGAGATAAACGCGCTCTTGCGCCGTATGGTGGACGAGGGCTGCGACTACGCCTTTATGGAGGTGAGTTCCCACGCGGTGGTGCAGAACCGTATCGCGGGGCTGTGCTTCAAGGGCGGTATCTTCAGCAATATCACGCGCGACCACTTGGATTACCACAAGACCTTCGAGGCTTACATCAAGGCCAAGAAAGCGTTTTTTGACCATCTGCCGGCTACGGCTTTCGCCTTGGTGAACGCCGATGACCGCAACGGAGAAGTGATGTTGCAGAATACCGAGGCGCTCCGCCGCACATATTCGTTGCGTTCTCCCGCCGATTTCAATGTCAAGGTGGTAGAGAACTCGCTCGACGGACTGCTGTTGGATATGGACGGCATCGAAGTGTGCATGCGGCTGGTGGGCCGGTTCAACGCCTACAATCTGGCCGCCATCTATGCCTGCGCCTTGCTGTTGGGCATGGAAAAAACCGAGGTGTTGCGCGTTATGAGCGGCCTTACCGAAGCACCGGGGCGTTTCGAGACTCTTAAGTCCGTTACCGGAAACAAACTGGGCATTGTGGATTACGCTCACACGCCCGATGCCTTGCAGAACGTGCTTTCCACGATTGCCAGCATGCGCGAACAGGTGCGGCAGGTGATTTGCGTGGTGGGCTGCGGCGGCAACCGCGATACGGGCAAACGTCCTATCATGGCGCAGATAGCCTGCGACCTGAGCGACCGCCTGATCATCACCACCGACAATCCGCGCTTTGAAGAACCGCAGGACATCATCAACCAGATGATGGCGGGGCTTTCGCCCACCCAGCGTGCCAAAACGCTCTGCATCGCCGACCGCAGGGAGGCCATCCGCACCGCCTGCGCATTGGCCGGAGAAAACGATGTGGTGCTGGTGGCGGGCAAAGGCCACGAAAACTATCAGGAAGTAAAAGGCGTGAAGCACCATTTCGACGACCGGGAAGTGCTTGCCGAATGCCTCCCTTCCGTATGGAAAAACGAATCGGAAACCGATAGATAATTAAAAAAGGACAAGAGATGCTGTATTACCTGTTTTCTTATTTGCACGAACAGTACGGAATGCCGGGAGCGGGTGTGTTCACCTACATTTCGTTTCGGGCGGGCTTCGCCATCCTGCTTTCGCTCGTTATCATGATGGCGGGCGGAAAGCGCATGATTCGCTTCCTGCGCAAGAAACAGATCGGCGAAACGGTGCGGGAACTGGGCCTGGACGGACAGAAAGAAAAGGAAGGCACGCCCACGATGGGAGGCATCATCATCATTGCCGCCATCCTTATTCCGGTGCTGTTGCTTTGCCGCCTGGACAACATCTATGTGTTGCTGATGCTGCTCACCACGGTATGGCTCGGTGTGATGGGTTTTATGGACGACTATATCAAGGTTTTCAAACACGACAAGCAGGGGCTTCGGGGAAAATTCAAGGTGTTCGGCCAGGTAGGGCTCGGGCTTATCGTGGGGCTGGTGATGTGCTTCCATCCCGATGTGGTGGTGTCGCAGCAGAACAATGCCGCCTATGTGGAAACGCACAATGTGCTCAACGAAACCGAATACGATGAAGCCACGGCGGCGTTTGAGAGCAATGCCGAAAAATCGCTGGTGACCACGATTCCTTTCGTCAAGGGGCATGAACTCGATTACGAGGGCATCATGGAATGGCTGCATGACGGCTGGGGCAGATACGCTTGGATATTGTTCGTGCTGGTGGTGATACTGGTGATCACCGCCGTATCCAACGGAAGCAACCTCACCGACGGCATCGACGGGCTGGCCACCGGCACTTCGGCCATTATCGGGGCTACCTTGGCAATTCTCTCCTGGGTGTCGGGCAACATCATCTTTGCCGATTACCTCAATATCATGTATATCCCCCATGTGGGCGAGCTCACCATCTTTATCTCGGCTTTCGTGGGCGCCACCATCGGTTTTCTCTGGTACAACACCTATCCGGCACAGGTGTTCATGGGCGATACGGGCAGCCTTACCATCGGCGGCATCATCGCCGTGTTCGCCCTTCTGATACGCAAGGAACTCCTGTTGCCGATCCTGTGCGGCATCTTTCTGGTGGAAAGCCTTTCGGTGATCATGCAGGTTTCTTATTTCAAATACACCAAAAAGCGCTATGGCGAAGGACGGCGCATTTTCCTGATGACGCCCATCCATCACCATTTTCAGAAAGCGGGCAGCAAGGAACCCAAGATCGTGATGCGTTTCTTCATCATAGGCCTCATGCTGGCCGTGGTAACGTTGGTAACCCTCAAACTCAGATAATAAAAATCATTATAAAACAGATAATCATACAGCGATGAAAATGAATATGGAAATATTGGCCAAGCAGGGGCGCGAATCGCGCACCATGGCCGAAGCGGTAGCCTTGCGGATTCACGATTTGCGCAAACGTGCCATTCAGGAAAGCTTTCAGGATTTTAAGCAATCCGGACACCGTCTGGAATTTGTGGCACGGGTAAGAGGCGTGGAATATATCGACGACGCCAAGGCGAGCAACGTCAATTCCACTTGGTATGCACTTGAAAACATGACCCGTCCTGTGGTTTGGATTGTGGGCGGCAGGACCAAAGATGCCGATTTCACTTCCATGCGCGAGTTGGTGCGTAAGAAAGTGCGGCACATCGTGTGTCTGGGTATCGACAATAAACCCATCATAGAGGCTTTCGGCGATGTGGTGGCGGATATCGTGGAAACCACTTCGATGCAGGATGCCGTGCAATCGGCCTATCTGATGGCCAACGATGGCGAGGTGGTGCTGCTTTCGCCTTCCTGCCCCAGTTTTGACCTTTTTGAAAGCTATCGCGACAAGGGCATGCAGTTCCAGAAAGCCGTTTGCGAATTGTAATCTTTTACAGAACAACTCATGACCGATAAGGGAACGGGCATATTCAAGTATCTGCGGGGCGACAAGGGGATATGGTGTATCATGATGATACTTTCCTTTGTTTCGCTGGCGGCGGTGTATAGTTCCACCGGCCGTCTTGCCTATCTGAAACAGGGCGGCGACACCACCTACTATATGTTCAAACATCTGGGCATTCTTTTTTCGGCATGGCTTATCATGTATGGCGTACACCGTGTCCGCTACACCTATTTTGCCAAGATCTCGCTTTTGATGCTTTGGCCGGTTATCGGCCTGCTGGCCTTTACGCTCACGGTGGCTTCGGTAAACGATGCGGCGCGTTGGATCAGGTTGGGTCCCGTTACCTTTCAACCTTCGGAATTGGCTAAACTGGTGTTGGTGGTGTATATGGCCCGCCAGCTTACCAAATACCAGCCTGTCATCAAGGAGAGAAGTTCGTTTGTATCGCTGATTTGGCCGCCTTTGCTGGTGGCGGGGCTGATTTTACCCGAGAACCTTTCTACGGCCGCTTTGCTTTTGCTTACCTGTTTTGTGATGATGCTGGTGGGCGGTGTGTCGAACCGATATATTTTCAGTATGGTGGGGGCGGGTATGTTGGCGGTGGCCATGATGTTGATTATCTTGACCAGCGTGCCGGCCGACAAGCTTCCGGGCCGTTTCAGTACGTGGAAAGGCCGTATTGAGCGTTTCGGCAATGAAGAGGAGGAATCTTATCAGGTAACGCAGGCCAAGATAGCCGTGGCAGGAGGCCGCCTGTTTGGCAAAGGTCCCGGCAACAGCACCCAACGCAACTTTCTGCCGCATCCTTATTCGGATTACATCTATGCCCTAATCATAGAAGAGTACGGCATGGTTTCGGGTTTGGGCATTCTGTTGCTCTACCTTTGGCTTCTCCGCCGGGGTATCAGCATCGCCCGCCGTTGCAGAGGATCATTTGGCAGTTACATGGTGCTCGGCATCACGTTCATGCTCGTTTTGCAGGCACTTATCAATATGGGGGTAGCCGTAGATTTACTGCCTGTAACCGGCCAGCCCCTTCCTTTTCTCAGCATGGGCGGCACCTCGCTTTGGTTTACCGCCTTGGGGATAGGGGTTGTGTTGAGTGTGAGTGCGGCTGTGGAGGAAGAAGAACAGACAAGAATATCGGAACAGGTGGAGGAGACAGGTCTCGCCGCCTGATAAAAAATAAGATTATGGAAACAACGGATATAATGCGCGAAGAACCGGTGGCTCGGGAAGAACAGCCACTGAAGGTGATTATCAGCGGTGGTGGAACAGGTGGACATATCTTTCCCGCCATCGCGATTGCCAACGAGATAAAACGCCGCAAACCCGATGTGAAAATCCTGTTTGTGGGTGCCGAGAACCGTATGGAAATGGAAAAGGTGCCGGCCGCCGGCTACGAGATAGTGGGTTTGAACGTGGCGGGTATCGACCGCCGGCATCTGTGGAAAAATTTCTCGTTACCCTTTAAACTTGCGGCGGGATTGCGGCATACACGTAAACTGATTAAAGATTTTGATCCGGACGTGGCCGTGGGGGTTGGCGGTTATGCCAGCGCCCCCACACTGTATTCGGCCCAACGTCTCAAGATACCTACCTTGATTCAGGAGCAGAATTCGTTACCCGGTGTAACCAACCGTATTCTGGCCAAGAAAGCGGAACGCATCTGCGTGGGTTACGATGAAATGGAACGCTTTTTTCCGAAAGAAAAGATAGTCTGGACCGGCAATCCAATCCGTCAGGATATTTCCGATATAGACGCCAAACGCGAAGAGGCCTTTGCCTTTTACAAACTTAAACCCGGAAAGCCGGTGCTGTTGGTGATGGGGGGGAGTCTGGGCGCGCATACCATCAACGAGGGCATGAAGAACAATGTGGATTTTCTGCTTAAGAACGGATTCCAGATTATCTGGCAGACGGGAAAATATTACTACCAGCGCATGCTTCCGTATGCCGAAGGCAAAGAAAACCTGGTGATGCTCGATTTTGTGAGCCGGGTGGATTTGGCTTATGCGGCGGCCGATATCATTGTGTCGCGTGCCGGTGCCATCACCATTTCGGAGTTGTGTGTGGTGGGTAAACCCCTTATCCTGATACCTTCGCCCAATGTGGCCGAAGACCATCAGACCCGCAACGCCGAAGCACTCAGTTCGCGCAATGCCGCTGTACTTCTACAGGATCAACGTACTGTGGAAGATATGGGAAAGACCATTTTTGAAGTATGGGGAGACGAAAACAGAAGGGAATTGCTTTCGCAAAACATTTCCCGTATGGGAACCACGGTAGCGGCAAAAGTGATTGTCGATGAGGTGTTGGAACTGGCCGACATGCACCGTCGTCGTAAAGAAAACGCCAATGTCGGTTAAAAACCAGTCACAGGCACAAGATACATGAACACGGAAGCCATCGCACATCCTTATTTCTTGGGCATAGGCGGCATCGGAATGAGCGCCTTGGCTTTCCATTATCTGCAGCAGGGTTGCCCGGTGGCAGGCTACGACCGTACCGTAACGCCGCTTACCCGAAGTCTGGAAGAGGCTGGGGCGAAAATCCATTACAGCGAGCGTCCGGATCTTATTCCGGACCTTACCGATTGCGTAATCTACACCCCTGCCATACCCGCCGACCATGCCGAATGGAAAGAAATAAGGCGGCGTTCCCTGCCTGTTTATAAACGGGCCGAACTGCTGGGTATCCTGAGCGGCCGTTACAAGACTTTTGCCGTTGCCGGCACGCATGGCAAAACCACCACATCGGTACTGCTTGCCTATCTGCTGAACGGCAGCATAGGTTGCAACGCCATACTGGGCGGCCTTTCACCAAACTTGGGCGGCAATTACCTGCATCACGAAACAAGCCCGTTTTTAGTAACCGAAGCCGACGAGTACGACCGCTCCTTCCTGCAACTGCATCCTTATTTCTCGGCCATCACTTCTTGGGATGCCGACCATCTGGACATATATGGCACGTTGGAGAACATGCGTGCGGCCTATATGCAGTTTATGCGTCAGTCGGAACATTTTATTGCCGAAGCGGCTTTGGAACTTTCGTTGAAACCCGATTATTTCTATGCCGCCGAAGCCTTTTTGCCCGAAAAGGGTATGGAAGGGAAAGCGGCTTATGCGGCCGATATCGAAGTGTGCGAAGGCATGTACCGTTTTACCTATAGAGGACCTAAAGCTGTTATAGAGGGGCTTTGCCTGTCTTGTCCGGGTAGGCATAACATCGAGAATGCCGTGGCTGCCATCAGTATGGCGCTGGAGGCCGGCGTTCCTGCAAAAGATATCCGGCGTCTGCTGCCCTTGTTCAAAGGCGTAACCCGTAGATTGGAATGCCGGTACCGTTCTCCGGGATTGGTCTATATAGACGACTATGCCCATCATCCGGCAGAGATTGCGGCCAGTATCGGGGCTCTTCGGGAGTTTTATCCCGGTTATCGGCTGGAAGTGTATTTCCAACCGCATCTTTACAGTCGCACCCGCGATTTGGCAAGCGGTTTCGCTTTGGCCTTGCAGACCGCCGACCGGCTTTGTCTGGTGGATATCTATCCGGCGCGGGAAAAACCGATAGAGGGTGTAGATACCCGTCTGATAGGCGATAAGGTAAGCGGTATATCGGTAACCTATCTTGCCAAGGAAAACCTGCTGGAAGATGTGCGGAAGCGTGTTGCCGCGCATCGAAAAAACACATCGGGAGGTGATGGATTGTTGTTGGTAAGCATGGGGGCAGGCGATATAGACACGCTTACGGCATCCGTAACGCATTGTCTTGAAGAAGGAGGACGGGCATGAAAAGGACATTGCGGATTGCCTTGGTGGTTTTCCTGTTCTCCATTGCCGTTGCGGTAATGGTGCTGATGCTTTACCACGCTTCAAGCGAAAGGCAGAAAAGCGTCTGTGTGCAGACGGATATACGTATAATGCAAAGGGGAATTCCTTATCTGCAGGTTTGGGATATACAGCGTTGGCTTGCCAAATACAATGTGGTTCTTGAAAAGGAACCCTTGGACGGAATAGATGTGGCCTATATCGAAAAAGTGATTCTGCAGAATCCCTATGTGGCTTCGGCACAGGTGTATATTACCGAAGAAGGGGGATGCGTGATGCGGATAGAACAACGTGAGCCGGCGCTGAAGATTATCGGCCGGGGACAGATGTATCAGTTGGACAGAAACGGCGTGGAAATGCCGGTGAATACGGATTATCCGGTGCATCTGCGGGTGGCTGCCGGCCATATTCCGTTTGCACCCCGTTACGGGCTGGATGTGAACCAGATTCCCGACACCTCCTCTATGGCGGTGTTGAAACACCTTTTCCATATCAACCGTTTTCTGGAAGAGGATGCGTTTTGGAACGCACTCTTTGAACAGATATACGTAACCTTTGGAATGGAATATGAACTGATTCCCAAGGTGGGCGGGCAATTGATAAGATTGGGAAAGATAAAGGACAGCCGGGATCTTGCCGACAAGATGCACCGTCTCAAGCTTTTTTACTTGAAAGGAATGGGACAGGAGGGTTGGCGTCAATATTCCGTTTTGAACCTGAAATACAAAAATCAGGTGGTTGCGACAAAAAAACAAATTTAGAATACAATAAACATCAAAACTATGGAACCTATCAACATGAATGCCGACAACGAACCGGAAGTTGTGGTCGGTCTTGACATCGGAACCACCAAAGTGGTTGCCGTGGTGGGCATGCGCGATAAAGCCACCGAAAAAATCAAGATACTGGGATACGGAAAAGCCGAATCTTTGGGGGTGTCCAGAGGTGCGGTAATCAATATCCAGAAAACGGTTGAGGCCATAAAACGCGCCGTACAGGCCGCTGCGCTTACCTCCAACACCGATATAGGCGAAGTGTATGTGGGAATTGCCGGACAGCATATCAAGTGCGCTACGCAAGAAAATACGTTTATCCGTGCCAACAAGGAACAAGTGATTTCGCTCGAAGAAGTGGAAGAATGGAAAAAATTGGTCAGCACCACCACAGTGGAAGCGGGACAGAAAATCATCCATGTGATTCCGCAAACCTTTTCGGTAGATGGTGAATGTGGCGTTACCGAAGAAAATCTGGTGGGTATGGTCGGTTCAACGGTAGAAGTAACCTACAATATCATCACGGCCGACGCAGTGGCGATGAAGAACATTCAGCGCAGTGTGGAAATGGCCGGGCTGGATTTGTTGGGCTTTATCCTCGAACCGCTTGTTTCGGCCGAATCGGTGTTGGACAACAACGACAAGGAAGCTGGTGTGGTACTGGTGGATATAGGGGGTGGAACCACGGATGTGGCCATTTTCATGAACGGGGTCTTGACCCATACGGCGGTGATTCCCTTTGCGGGCAACGTAATCACCTCGGATATCAAGAAAACCTGCAATATTCTTGAAAAACAGGCAGAAGCCTTGAAGGTGAAATTCGGATCTGCCTTGCCAAGCGAAAGCAGCGACGAACATATCGTTTCGATTCCGGGGCTGAAAGACAAGACTGCCAAAGAAATCTCGCTCAAGCAACTGGCCACCATCATCGGGGCCAGGGTGGATGAAATCTTCAACACCGTGGCCTGCGAGGTAAACAGTTGCCAGTGCGATTTAGACCGTTTTATCGGCGGTATCGTGCTCACCGGCGGGGGATCCAAGATGAAGCATATCGACAAGGTGTGCGAGTATATCACCCAACTGGATACCCGTTTGGGAATTCCCAAAGATCATATAACCACCGATTCACCGCAGGAATTGGTTGACCCCATCTTTGCCACCGCCATCGGTTTGGTGATTTACGGAATCCGTTGCGGAGAGGAAAACCGCTATTTTCATGTTGACCAACCCGGTATGGGGTATCATCCCAAACCGGATATCTCCGTTGCCCCGGCAGAAGTTCCGGTAGAGATGCCGGTTGAAGCCGAAACACCGGAAAAAGAAGAAGCGAAACCGGCAAAAAAAGGCGGTTTCATGAATTTCGGCAAGATCAAGGATTGGGTTTATAAAACTTTTGACGACGAGATACAGTAACCGTCTCTCAAGTATAAACATCAAGCCGTTTATAAGTCTTGTGTAAAGGTGTTTCCCCAGGCGGGAAACACCTTTAATTTTGCACTTTGATAAAATACGCGATTATGGACGCAACCATGAACAGGGGAGGCGACATCCTCAATTTCGTGCTTCCCAAGAACCAGTCTTCCTACATTAAGGTAATCGGTGTGGGCGGTGGCGGCAGCAATGCAGTCAACCACATGTTCCGTGCCGGCATCAAAGGCGTGGATTTCATTGTCTGCAATACCGATGCCCAGGCGTTGGAAAGCAGTCCCGTTCCGGTAAAGATTCATTTAGGAAAAGGCTTGGGGGCGGGTAATGTTCCGCAGGTTGCGCGGGAAGCGGCGATTGAGAAAAGCGGGGAAATCAAGGAAAACCTCAAGGATGCCCGTATGTTGTTCATCACCGCCGGCATGGGAGGTGGTACGGGTACAGGCGCGGCTCCTGTGGTGGCTTCGATTGCCAAGGAGATAGAATTGGCCGATGATGAGGTTACCAGTATCCTTACGGTGGCCATCGTTACCACTCCGTTCAGTTTTGAAGGCCGTAAACGCTTGGAACAGGCCAAGGCCGGTATCGAAGAACTCCGCAAGCACGTAGATGCCATTTTGGTTATCAACAACGACAAATTGCGCGATTTCGGCAAGATGACCCTTATGGAAGCTTTCGCTATGGCCGACAACGTTCTTACCACGGCCGCCAAAGGTATTGCCGAAATCATCACGGTGCGCTCCTATGTGGCTATCGACTTTAAGGATGTGAATACGGTAATGCACAACAGCGGTGTGGCCTTGATGGGCTTCGGTACGGCAAGCGGCGAAAACCGCGCCAAGGACGCGGCCTTGATGGCGATGGATTCTCCTTTGCTCAACGACAACAGCATTCAGGGTGCCAAGGATATGTTGCTCTATCTGAGTTATGGTCCCGATGAACCGCTGTGCATGGACGAAATAGAAATCATAACCACCTCCATTCTCAAGGAAGCCGGCGACGGCGTGGATTTGATTTGGGGCGCCGGTCAGGACGACACTTTGGGTGCCAGTCTCAATATCACGCTGATTGCAACCGGATTCAACGAAAAAAGGGCTTTCGGTATCCGCAAACCCGAAATCGTAGGCAGGATCGAAGCTCCGGCCCGTCCGGCGGCACCGGTTGCTGCCGCACCCGTGGCAGTTGAAACGCCCGCGCCTCAACCGCAACCCGTTGTACAGAAGGTTACGGTTGAAGAACCGGTCATGCAGACTCCTGCACCTGTAAACAGACAGGTAGTGGTGCTTGATTGGAACAATGATCACCAGGATTCTTTCGAAGACGTGCCAGGACAGACAGAATTGAATTTTGAAACGCAGCCCGTGGTGCAAGACGTGCAGGAGGAAACCCAAGTGGCCGATCGGACGGCATCTTGCGATGAAGCGGACCGTTGGTTCGAAGATCTTAGCGCCGGGACCGCCATCGAAAACAAGACAGACTTCAGCCCGGAAGATAATTACGGAGAACCGGCCATGCAGGTGAGAACGGTGCGGCAGGTGGGTACGATGTCGGAAAATGTGGAAGCCGTGCGGGAAGTGATGGTGGAAACGGCACCTGTGCAAGATTTTGAAGTAAGGGAAACGGTTTCCGACGGTTTGCTGAAAGGTCGGTGCGAAGCAACGATGGAACGCATGAAACGTTTGCGTGAGTTTTCGGGCATGATACGTTCACCGCAAGGTTTGCGCCGCATTGAAGAAGAACCGGCCTGTGTGCGTCAGAACATATCGATAGATCCGATATTGCCTTCTTCTGTTTCGGAAGCCGGTCGCCATAGCATAGGTCGAGACGGCAGCGTGAACTACGAACCTCCTTTCTTGGCAGACCAGGCAGACTGACGGGTACATCGGGATTAAAAAAGAGGGATTGACGGAATAAGTCAATCCCTCTTTTTTAGTATGGGAGAGTTGAAAATCAATGTTTTTTCGTGAGCCGGGCGCAAAGGTCAGATGCGATTGGACTATGCCGAGGCGGTTAAGTGTAAATCAAAGCCACGGAGGAGGCGGAGACGCCGAGTTCCTCGCCTTCAAACCCCATTTTTTCGGTGGTTGTGGCTTTTACCGAAACCCTATCGGGATCAAGGCCCAGTGCATCGGCGATACGCTGTTGCATTTGCGGTATATAGGGAGCTATCTTAGGTTTTTGAAGACGGAGGCAACAATCGATATTGCCGATCCGGTACAGTTTTTCTTTCAGCAACTGTACCACTTTCTTTAGCAAAACCAAACTGTCAATATCTTTATAAGCCGTGTCGTGGTCAGGAAAATGATGTCCGATATCGCCCAAGGCCGCCGCTCCGAGCAGGGCATCGCAGATGGCGTGTATCAATACATCGGCATCGGAATGGCCTAAAAGCCCCTTTTCATAAGGAATCTCCACCCCGCCCAATATCAGTTTCCTGTCGGGAACAAGGCGGTGGGCATCATAGCCGTATCCGATTCTGAAGTCCGTCATTATTGAATGCGGTCTTTGGATTGTTTTTGGGTTTTGGCCTGTCCGATTTTGTTGAAATTGAACGAAACCCCTACACGCAAGGTGTTCTTGAGCGGGTTGGAACCCGAAATGGTGGAAGTGGGGATAAGGTAGGAAAAATCAAGGCCGACCATCTTGTAGCGCAAGCCTACACCCAAAGTAACGTATTGGCGCCATCCCTTGTATTTGCTTTCGTGAAAATAACCGGCGCGGATGGCTACGATATCCCGCCACCAGTATTCGGCGGCAAGGTTCCATTGTATTTCCTGCATCTCTTCCTTAAATCCACCGGGCGCATCGCCAAAAGACTGAAAGAGACCTTGCATCACGTTCACACGGTCATTTTTGCCTTCTAGGATTATTTCTTCTTGTGTAATCGAGTCGAAACCTCTAAGCGGTGGGGTCGGAACCAGCAGTTTGTAGGCTTCGGCATAGAATCCCACCGAGTTATATTCGTCGATATGCCAATTGAACCCCACTCCGAGGCGGAGGGTGGCGGGCAGAAAATTCTTTTCGGCTTCTTCTTCCATGTGCTGCGTATAGCTCATCTTGTTGCCGATATTGGTGATACTCAAGCCTGCACTCAGTGTACCGCCCTTGTAGTTCTTGCCTAAGTCGAAATCCTGACAGTAGTACAACCCGATATCAGCCGCACCGGCCAAACCGGCTTTGGTATCTACGCCCGATACATATTGCCCCAACGTAAGGTTGGAATAAATAAAACGACCCGTAACGGCAATCGAAAGAACATCGATTAATTTGCGCGAATAACTCAAGTCGATGGCGAACTCGTTGGGCTTGTAGGTCTGTGCCCCGCCGCCCTGTTCGTCGGTAAAGGTTACCGAACCCATAGAGAAGTAAAGCAAAGAGAAACCCAGCACATTGCGTTCGTCCTTGAATTTATACGCGCCTGAAAGATAAGCCAAAGACATATCGGGTACCAGATTGATAAGCCAAGGGCTGTAGGTGAGCGAAAGTCCGAGCCGATCTTTTAAGAAAGCGTATTTTGCGGCATTGTAATGTTGGGAATTGAGGTCTGCCGAGGTGGCCACCCCGATGTCTGCCATACCGCCGGAGCGGGCGTCGGGCGAAAGGGAGAGAAATGGCACGGCGGTGGAAATGGGATTATTGATCTGCCCTAACACCTGTCTATAGATGGGGGTGGAATTTCCTATCTGGGCCATCGCCAAAAAAGGTGTAAGGAGCAAGAGGAGGAACAACTGCGTTTTTCTGCGCATATCGAAAGAAGGTTTTGATGCCGGAGATTTCCGACGGTTAACATTGTCCGCTTCGGTTTAAAGGGTTTTAAGAGAGATAAAGCGGCAAATTCGTTTAGAAGGCAAAGGTAGCAAAATCCGTGCAAAGAGAGAACATGCTTTTTTACCGAAGTTTCGGCAAAACATACCTTATGGAATCGGAATGATGTGTAGGGAAGCGTGAATCATACCCTCAGAAGGGGGTAACTTGGTTCAAACCGAAAAAGACTTTATCTTTGCAATTTCGGAAAAGGAAGAAATTATGCGCAGTATGCACTTGATAAGATATGGATTGGCCTGTGTATTGGCGTGGGCCTGTTTGGGTGGCGTGCGTGCGCAGGATATGCATCTTTCCCAGTCTTTTTCCAATCCGTTGTATATCAATCCCGCTTTTGCCGGAACGTCTGATTGCGGACGTATCGGCGTGGCTTACCGTAACCAATGGCCCAATATAGGAGGCGGCTTTTCTCTGGCAACTGTTACCTACGACCAATATATAAAGGCTTTGCACGGTGGTATAGGTGCGTATGTGAACGCCGATTTTCAAGGCGGCGGCACTTTCCGCGATATCACGGCGGCCTTTATGTATGCATTCCGTGCCCAGTTGGGGGGTAAGTTGTTCTTGACTTTGGCGGTGGAGGGCTCTTATTCAAACCGCTACGTCAACTGGAACTCCCTGACTTTTCCCGACCAGTATGATCCGTTTCTGGGCTTGGTGCAGGGCCGTCCCACGCAGGAGAATCTGCCCAATACGCCGATGAGCAAGCATCATGCCGATGTGTCGGCGGGGCTGATGCTCTATGGCGAGTATTTCTATGTGGGGTTCTCCGCCTCTCATCTTACCCGTCCCGACATAGGCTTTATGGCCAAGTACCGCATGGATATGAAGTTCAGTGCACAGGCGGGTGGAATGATTTATTTCAGAAATAGTTATGGCGAAAGACACGGTGAACGCGATTTTTCGCTTTCGCCCAATATCATTTATATCCAGCAAGGCAAGTTTACCGAATTGAACTATGGTTTATACGGTAATTTCTATCCGTTTGTGGCCGGTTTGTGGTTCCGCCAGAGTTTCTCCAATCCCGATGCGGTCATTTTCCTTTTCGGCGGAGAGTTCAAGGGGATCAGACTTGCCTACAGTTACGACCTTACGGTTTCCAAACTTACGGCCCGGAGCGGGGGAAGCCATGAGATTTCGCTCGGTTTCCGTCTGCCTTGCGCCAAGCAACGTTCCGTGCGCAGGGAAATAATGCCGGTTCCCTGTCCCAAATTCTAAGGGAATCCTTGTTTTGTCTATCTTGCCTTATCCGGTGCGGTGGCATTGATATTGTGAAGAAAAAAATATATCTTTGCACTTGCTAAAAATAGAGTATCCATGCTGAAGCAATTTGTAAAAGCAATTCTTGCGGCCGGCTGTTTGGCCGGTATGGTATCTTGCAGTACGCCTACGAGTCAGTCCCAATCCACGGGTTGGGGCGTGAATGATCCCAAATGGGGTGGTTTTCAGCGTACGGAAAACTATAACCAACCGGTTCCCCTTCGCTTTGTGTTTATACAAGGCGGTTTTTTCACAATGGGAAGAAATCAGGAAGATTTGAAGTTCCAACACCACAACAATCCGCATCCGGCAACGGTAAGTTCGTTCTATATGGACGAAGTGGAAACCTCCAACACCGACTACAACGAATATATCTATTGGTTGGAACGGGTATATGGGCAGGATTATCCGGAAGTGGTGGAACGTGCCCGTCCGGACGCTTTGGTGTGGAACTCGGTTGCGGGTTACCGCGACCCCATGCAGGACTATTTTGAAAATCCGGCCTACAACAACTATCCTGTGGTAGGGGTTACCTGGGAACAGGCGCGTGATTACTGCGATTGGCGAACCGACCGCGTAAACGAATACATTCTTGTGCAGGCCAAGATTCTCAAGCTTGATTTGGGACAGACGGCCGACAACAACTTCAACACCGACGCCTATCTGGCCGGTCAGTACAACGGTATCATCAACAAAGGCCTTACCGATATGAATCCCAACGCGAGCGAAAAGACCCGCTCGGCGCAGATAAAAGACGGTATTCTGATAGAAAAACTGCGTCTTCCCACCGAAGTGGAATGGGAATACGCCGCTTTGGCCCTGATGGGCAACAGCAATCAGGAACGTGTGGCCGAAAGACGTGTGTATCCTTGGAACGGCAAGCCTTTGCAGGTACGTAACCCGGAATCTCCGTACCGTGGTACCATGATGGCCAACTTTGCCAGAGGCAAGGGCGACTATATGGGAACGGCCGGTGCCCTCAACGACGGCGCCGACTATACGGCGGAAGTGTATTCCTATGTGCCCAACGATTTCGGTCTTTACAATATGGCCGGCAACGTGGCCGAATGGTGTCTGGATGTATATCGTCCGCTTACGGGCGAAGATGCCGATGAACTGAACCCTTTCCGTGGCAACGTATATACCACCAAGGTGCGTGATGAAGACGGTATGATTGCCGAAAAAGACAGTCTGGGCCGTATCACTTACCGTCAGTTTGCCGATGAGGAACTGGCCAGCAGGGAAAACTTCCAGAAATCCGATAACCGCAACTATCTCGACGGTGATTATGCTTCGGCCATCGTGGACGATTGGTTGGCCAAAGGAGAAGAAGGCGAGGAAGATGAAGAAGGCGGCGCAAGCGGCATTTCAAAATCCACCACTTCGCTTCTGTATGAATACGGCACAAGTTCGCTTATTTCCGACAAAAGCCGTGTGATTAAGGGCGGTTCGTGGAAAGACAGGGCCTACTACCTTTCTCCGGCTACCCGCCGTTTCATGGATCAGGATAAGAGCGCTTCTTGGGTTGGCTTCCGTTGCGCTATGTCGAGGGTAGGCGCGGCCAATGCCGGCGGCACATCCAGACGTTAAACGCTTTAAAGATAACCGTTGACAACGGTACAGAAAGGGTTGTATGATTTCGGTTATGCAGCCCTTTTTTGTTAGGCAAAGAGAATCAAACAAGCATGCAAAACGGAAAACCTGCCATCCGAGAGGTGGAACTGCTGGCGCCGGCGGCCGATTTTTCGGTGGCCTGTGCGGCTATCGATGCGGGAGCGGATGCGGTGTATATGGGCGGACCCGCCTTTGGGGCGCGTTCACGGGCGGGGAACCGCATGGAAGACGTGGAACAGGCCGTCAGATATGCCCACCGTTATGCGGCCAAATGTTTTCTGACCCTCAATACACTGGTTTACGAAAACGAGATGGAGCAGGCCTTGCGGCTTGCCCGTCAGGCCTACGAGGCAGGTGTTGACGCACTTATCATTCAGGATATGGGACTGTTGGAAGCCGGTTTGCCGCCCATCGAACTCCATGCCAGCACCCAATGCCATATCACTACACCCGAAAAGGCGCGTTTTCTTGAAAAGGCGGGTTTCAGACGTTTGATATTGGGGCGGGAACTTTCGATAGAGGAGATCAGGAAAATCACCGCATCGGTGAATGTACCCGTTGAAACTTTTGTACACGGGGCTTTGTGTGTGAGTTACAGCGGGCAGTGTTACATGAGTTGTTATATGAACGGCCGTAGCGGCAATCGGGGCGAGTGCGCCCAGTCCTGCCGCCTTGCCTACCGGCTCGAAAACGCTTCGGGCAAGGTGTTGCAGAAAGACCGTTACCTGCTCTCAATGAAGGATTTCAATGCCGCTCCGCAACTGGAGAACCTTTTGGCTACGGGTGTGTCGAGTCTCAAGATAGAGGGGCGTCTCAAAGACGCGCTTTATGTAAAGAACGTTACCGCTTATTACCGCCGCAGGATAGATGCCGTTTTAGAAGATCATGCCGATTGGCGTAAAGCCTCGCAGGGAAAGATATATACCGATGTGTGGCCCGATGTGGAAAAAACCTATCATCGGGAATACACCTCTTTTAATTTAGAGGGAAATCGTGCGTTTTGGGCGGTGTTCGGCACGCCCAAGGCCATGGGAGAACGGATGGGCAGGCTCAAGGCGGTGCGCGACTACCGGCCCGGCCGCTACACGGGGCTGTGTCTGCAAGTTGATCCGGAACAGGGAAAAACGGCTTTTGAAAGCGGCGACGGTTTATGTTATTACGATGCGGCGGGTGTCTTGCGGGGAGGAAATGTGGAAAAAGTGCAGGAGACCCGCAACGGTTCTTTTGTGTATATGCAGGCACCCGAAAACGAATCGGAATTGCCGATTCCCGGTGGCTTTCTGTACCGAAACCGCGACATCCGTTTTGAAAAGGATTGGAAGGGAGCCCATGTGTTCCGTAAAATTCCCGTGTGGATAACGGTAGATATGGATACCTTGCGTGTAGAAATGAAAGACGGGTTGGGTACACGGGTAGAGACTTGGATTGAGACGGAGCAAGTGCAGGAGGCACGCCATGCCGATATGGCCGATGCTGCGTTGTTACGGCAGTTGAAAAAAATGGGCGGAACCGCTTACGAGGTTGTTGAAGCCGAATGTACGGGTCAACGCAAGATTTTTGTACCGGCGGCGGTTTTGAACGAATGCCGCCGTTCTCTGATTTCGGCCATGAACGTGGCAAGAGAAAAACAATACTTTCCCCGGCCTGTTCCGTTGAACAAAGACGACACCTTGCCTTATCCCGGCCTGCGGAACGGTGTTTTGGATTATACGGGTAATGTAGCCAATTCCTGGGCCGAAACCTTTTATCGCAAGCATGGTGTCGGGTCGGTTCAAAAAGCATTTGAATTGCGCTCGGTGCAAGAACAGCATCAAAAGGGGCAGTTGCTGATGCTTTGCAAGCACTGCATCCGTCACCAATTGGGGCAATGTCTTAAAAAAGGCGTTTGCACGCCCGATTATGCACAGGATTTGTATTTATGTTACGGTAAAAATAAATTCGCTTTGCATTTCGATTGTGCAGAGTGCCGTATGGAGGTGCGTTCTTATGAGGATTAAAACCGGAATCATGTGGATGAAAAATAAAAAGGCAGTTTTTTTGACGGGGTTTCTGTGTGCCTTGCTTGTTTCCTCTTGCGCCCGTTACGGTACGGCGCCTACGGGAGGACCTAAGGATTTAGCCCCTCCGGTGCTTACTAAAGCTTTGCCGGAAGAGGGAAGTGTGAATGTGAACCCCAATGAGGATTCCCGTCAGATAGTGTTGGAATTTGATGAATATGTGGTGTTGCAGAATATAGAAAAAATCGTTGTCTCACCACCGCTTTCAAAAATTTCTTACCGGTCCAACCTAAAGAAGGTAACGGTGCTTATCGAAGACTCCTTGCAGGCCGGCACTACCTATTCCATCAATTTCAAGAATGCTATCGGCGATCTGCACGAATCCACTCCTTTGAGTAATTACAAGTATTTCTTTTCTACCGGTCCGGTTATCGACAGCGGGCGTATAGCCGGCATGATACGTGATGCCTTTACGCTGAAACCGGTATCGGAAGCTTCGGTAATGTTCTATGCCCATAAACCGGAAGGCTATCCTGTAACAACGCCACCCGACTATGTGGCCGTTACGGATACGGCCGGCCTTTTTTCCGCCGAATATATGCGCGAAGGCTGCTACTATTTGATTGCCGGAAGTGATGAAAACAGAAACTATCAGGTGGAACCCACCGAAGAAAGAATCGCCTATTCGTCGGATTGCTGGCAAACGGAAAGTTTCCGTGCACCCTTGTTTTTTATTAAGCATCCGGGCGTGAAAGAAAGCGATACCTCCGCGCGGCGTGCTTTCGATTCTTTGCAGGATGCCCGCAGGGCAGAAGAGAAAGCGGCCATTGCCGAAGCGGGGCGTTGCCTGTATTTGTATCAGGATAGGGAACGGGAAAAATTTTTGAAAGAGGCCAACTGGAACAAGAAAGGGGAAATAGATATAAGTTGGTATTATCCTATAGAGGCCGACAGCCTTCGCCTGTGTTTTCTCCCGTCTTATCAAGATATGGAAACGTGGCGGCAATGGATGGCTTCCCTGAGCGATACCGTTACCGAAACTGCTGCAAAGAACAAGCGGCAGCATCACCTTAAAGAAGAGGAACTGCCCGATATTTCATGGCCGGATTCCCTGTATTACGTTTATATGGAACAGGATAATCCGCTTACGGGAAAAGTTTTTTTTGATGATTACAAAGTTTCGAACTTGCGTTTGGTGTTTCACTACAAGGGTTTTTCCGATACGGCCGAACTGATGTTGTCTCAGGCTGTGGCGGCCAAGGAAGATACGGCGGCATTCTCTTTTTCGGCGCGTCAGAGGTCTCTTTTCTATACCGACAGCCTGGTGTTGGATTTTAGTTTTCCAGTGGTGGAGGCCGATTGGCAAACGGTCATGCTGTGGCGTATCCATTCCGACGAAGAAGGCCGCAAAGACACCGTGCAGGAAGATATCGCCACAATCGATTTCAGACAGACAAGGCCTTACCGTATGGAATTGCATCATGACTGGCAACCGGGAGATACATACCGGTTCTTGTTCCCCTCGGCTTGCTTTACCGATGGTTTCGGTCGCCGTGCAGACACCACGGTTGTTTCGTTAAATTGTACGCCGCTTGAAAATTACGGACAGATATTTTTTAAAATCGGCCAACTCGAAGAAAAAAGCGCTTATGTATTGCAATGCTGTGATGCCAATAACAACGTGTTGCAATCTTGTGCCGTGAAACAAGACGGTACGGCAGAATTTGAATATGTGATGCCGGGCAATGTGCAATTTGTGCTGATACAGGATAATAACGGCAATGGTGTTTGGGACAAGGGGGATTACGAGCAGGGACTACAGCCTGAAAGACGGTGGATTTTTCCAAAGACACTGCGGGTGGAGGCCGACTGGCGCATAGAGGAAACTTGGAATATATCCGATTAGGAAATCATCAGGTTGCATCCTCGGATATCGCTGTTGTCGAACCTTCCCAACACTTCAAAACTTTCGTCTGAAAACACTTTTCCCAAATCTTGCGTGGCGATAAAAGGGCAGGAGTAGAGATTGCCCAGATCGATTACGTTGATGCCGCCTGCCACGCCTTCTTTTTCTGCCTGCAATGGGTCGTTGCTCCTGCGTACAAGAACTTTCATCCAAGGCGGGCAATTAAAACGCAGATCGGTTCCGGTGGCGTAGGCTTGAGAAAAAAGTTCGCACATACCATATTCGGAATATACCACGGGGAGAGAAAAGGCGGAGCGGAGAATGTGGTGCAGTTCTTCTTTCACCATTTCTTTGCGGCGGCCTTTCATGCCGCCGGTTTCCAGCACGGCGGTATGGGAGAGGGGCATGGGAAATTGCTCGGCTAAATCCAGCAGGGCGAAACTTACACCAAAGAGCATGGTTTTTATGCCTTTTTGTTCCAAAAAACGCAATTGTTCGGCCAGTCTTTCGTTGTCGTAGAGATAGAAACCGCTTTCGGAATGTCGGCTACGGCTCAAGGCGATGAGTTTTTCCATCATGCAGATCAGCGAAGAATGGGGCTGTTCGGCGTAATTGGGCAATAGGGCCAGAAAAACATAGTCTTCGGGCTTGCCCCAAAAAAGTTCAAAAGCCTTCAGGAAACACTGCTCGTAAAGAGAAGCATCCACAATATAGTGGCGGCTTTGCACGGCACCTTGCGAGACCGTGCCCGAACTCATAAAGAAATCATCGGCTTCGAAACCGTCCAATAAAACGGTTTGTGTTTTGAAAAAGTCGATGGGAAGGCAGGGAATCTGTGTGTAATGCCGTATTTCCTGCGGGTCGAGTGCAGGATATAGATAGCGGACAAAGCGGCCGTAAATGGGGTTGTGTTCAAAATGCAACCGGAAAAGCGTCAACGCCAAACGATTGAAGTCATCGGACGAACGCAGGGAGAAAATTTGGGGAATCAACGGCTCTACCGCTTTCTTTGTCAACATTTTTTATAACTTTACAAGTTCGCTGCAATGTGAAAACGAATTTTATAAAAATTTGTTTTACATGTTTTTAATAAAGAGCAAACTTGAATACCATATCAAAAGTACGAATTTTGCCGGTAATCCTTGTCGGGATTTTTTTCGGAAGTTGTGTCAAGCCGGAAAAGTTTCCGATAGAACCGTATATCGAATTTCGGCAAAACCACTTTTTTTATGAGGTGGGCGTGGGCGGCGATACAGTGGAGAAACTGGCGGTTGAATTTTATTTTCAAGACGGTGACGGGGATATAGGGCGTAAAACGGACGGTAGTAATATATAAGAAATACACCAAGTTTTAAAACACACATGAATATATGC
>CAYTCD010000008.1:0-34410 GCA_964436335.1 uncultured Bacteroidaceae bacterium | reverse complement strand
AATCGCCCATCATCTTGCGGCTGCGCACCTCTCCCAACGGAGAAAGCACCTCGCAAACAAATTCTATGAAATCGGCGGAACAGGGCATAGGGGGGTAACTTAATTCACTTTTTCGCAAACATACGAAATATTTGCGACCGCATAAATTTGAGCGTCATTCCAAAGTTTTCCCTACCTTTGCCCCGTGGTTCACAAAGAGCCGCGCACTTGATGAAGCTTTTAAGTTTTTCTCTATCAGGCGAAATGCCTAAGATCCTCAACCAAGCGTTTAAGGAAAGCTGGAAGAGTTCCCAGTAATCGGCTTCTTTCGGGATTCCCGGTATCCCGGTTCTATTTTGCACAACTCCAACCGGGCCTTTCATATTTTTTTATTTTCCATCCTTATGAATCATGCAAGATTGCTCATGGGCTTGCTGTCGGCGGCCCTGATGAGCCTTGGAGCATGCGCATTCGGAGAACCGCCGCAAAAGATTTTCACGCTCAAGGAGATCTTTGAATCGGCGGAAACCAACGGTGTGCATCTCCGCCCCTTATTGACCGCCGAAAAACAGGCGGAAAAGGAAATCTCTGTTGCCAAAAACGGACGGCTTCCCGAACTCGATGCCTCACTATCGCTCAGCTATATCGGAAACGGCTTCACCACCAAACGCGATTTTTCCGATTACGCGCCCGCGCCTATCCCGCATCTGGGCAACGGAATTTCCGTAAAGCTGGAACAGGCCGTTTACACGGGAGGTGCCATCAAGAACGCCATTGACATGGCAGGCCTGCAAAGCACCGCCGCCCGTTACGCCACCGATTTCCAACGCGACAACATCCGTTTCCGTTTGGCCGGATTTTACCTCGACCTCTACAAATACACCAACCTCCGGCAAGTGGTGCGGAACAACATCGACCAAGCCCGCAAGGTGCTCGACGAAATGAACGCGCGCTACGAACAGGGAACGGCCTTGCAGAACGAAATCACACGCTACGAGCTGTTGGTTTCCAATCTGGAACTGCAACTCACGCGGATAGAGAACACCCTCGCTATCCTCAACCAAAATCTGGTGGTTACCGCAGGCCTGCCCGAAGGCACGGTGGTAGTGCCCGACTCCGCCATTTTTACGGAAGCCCTGCCCGATAACGGCGCGGCATGGTGGCAGACCGAAGCCGAACAGAACGCCCCCGCCCTGCAACTTGCCCAAACGGGCGTGGACATCAGCCGCAAAGCCGAATCGCTCGTAAAGTCGGAACGGCTGCCGCAGATAGGCGTTCAGGCCGCATGGATACTCGACGGGCCTATCCTCGTGGAGGTTCCGCCCTTAGACCGCAACCTCAGCTATTGGTATGTGGGGCTCGGCATCCACTATAATTTCTCCTCGCTCTACAAAAGCAACAAGAAACTTGCCGCAAGCCGCCTTTCCACGCAGGAAGCCGTGCAGCGGTTAGACGTGGAGCGAGAAAACATCGCCCTGGCGGTTCATGCCGACTACATCCGCTACATGGAAGCCTTCCAAGCCTTGAACACGCAACAGAAAAGCGTGGAACTGGCCGAACGGAACTACCGCACCACCGCCACCCGCTATGCGGCCGACATGGCCTTGATAACCGATATGCTCGATGCCGCCAACGCCCGGCTTGACGCCGAACAACAACTTGTCAACGCCCGCATCGATATCATATATTATTATTACAAACTTTTATTTACAACCGGAAAGATATGAGACACCGTAGCAAAAAAATACTGTCCTACACGCTTATCTTCATCGTAGCGATAACCGCCGCCGTATGGATAGCAGGAAAATTCATCCACCTCGGACGCGTGGAATTTACCGACAACGCGCAGGTATGCCGGCAAATCGTGCCGGTCATCAGCCGCGTGCAGGGATATATCAAGGAAATCCGTTTCAACGAATATCAGGCCGTAAGGAAAGGCGACACGCTGGTGATCATCGACGACGCGGACATGCGGCTCCGCGTGGCGCAGGCCAATGCCGACTACCGCAATGCGGTGGCGGGGCACAGTGCCGCAGGGGAACAGGTAAACGTGGCTTCCGCCAATGTGGAAGTGAGCGAAGCCGCCGTGGCCGAAGCCAAGGTGCTTATGGAAAACGCCGCCACCGAACTGGCGCGTTACGAAAAACTTTGGGAACAGCAGGCGGTGACCAAACAACAGTACGATGCCGCCAAAACCGATTACGAAGCCAAGAAAGCCCGCTACCGAATCTGCCAACGGCAACACGCCACCTCTTCTTCGGCCGTGTCCGCCTCGCGCGAGCGTGTGGCGCAGAACGAAGCCGGTGTGGAATTAGCCAAAGCCCTGCTGGAAACGGCGCAACTCAACCTTTCCTATACGGTGATTCTGGCACCCTGCAACGGATTCGCCTCCCGCAAGGAAATACAGACCGGGCAATTGGTGCAACCCGGGCAAACCTTGCTCGATGTGGTGGATGCCGATGAAATCTGGGTGACGGCCAACTACAAGGAAACCCAGCTGCGCCATATCGCCCCGGGCGCGGAAGTGCGCATCAAGGTGGATGCCGTTCCCCACACGTTCTTCAAAGGTCAGGTGGTGTCGCTCTCCACGGCCACGGGCGCAAGTCTTTCGCTCCTGCCGCAAGACAACTCGGCGGGCAACTTCGTCAAGGTGCGCCAGAGAGTTCCTGTGCGCATCGAATTCTCTCCCGACAACGAGGCTTGCGACATGGCGCGTCTCCGTGCCGGCATGAATGTGGAATGTGAAGTGAAATACTGATATGGCAGACTGGCACGCGCCGCAAGGCCCTTTCGACATTCCCGACGTTCCCAACTACATTCCGCGCCGGCTCAAACCCTGGCTGTTCATCTTCTTTGTGTTGGTTGTGCAGTTCTCCGGGGGCATCTATCTGGCGGCGGCCTCCGATATGACGGGTTCCACCGCGCTGATGCAGGAAGACATCCTGATGGCAGGCTACGCCTCCTTGGTGGGCATGGCGATTAACTTCTGCGTGATGTTCCGCATCAAGTTCCGGTTCTCCAACCGCACCACCCTGCTCGTATGCGGGGCGGTGTTGCTGGCCGCGACCCTTATCTGCGCCCACACCTCCTCCGTTCCCGTGCTGGTGCTCACCTGCTTCATCTCCGGATTCTTCCGCATGCAAGCCACGCTGGCCTGCAACTCTACGATTCAGCTGTGGCTCACGCCAACGCGCGACATGGCGGTATTCTTCTGCTACGTGTATTTAGTGGTGGACAGCGTGATACAGCTCAGCGGCATCGCCACCGTCTATACCGCCTTTTTCATGCAATGGGAATACATGCACTACCTCATGGCCGGTCTGCTGTTGTTGATGATGTTGATGGTGTTCCTTTTCGTGAAGCCTCACCGGGGGATGCCGCAGATACCGCTTTTAGGCATCGACTGGCTCGGCGCGGGGCTTTGGAGCGTATTCATGCTCTGCTTTACCTTCGTCTGTGTTTACGGCAATTTCTACGACTGGTGGGAATCCGAAGAAATCATCGGGGCAACGATATTGGGCCTCGTATCCCTTGCGCTCAACCTGTGGCGCGCCACGTTCCTGCACCACCCCTACATCACGTTTCAAGCCATGACCAACCGCAACGTGATACGCGCCACGCTCGTCTATCTGGTATTCTTTACGCTCATGGCCACCGAACACGTCTTTGAACACACCTATGCCTTTGCAATTCTAGGCTTTGACGAAACGAACGCGATAGACCTGAACCTGTATGCCTTTATCGGCATCCTTGCCGGCTGCGGATTCTGCTACGCCACCTTTGCCCTGCGCAAGTGGCGCTACAAGACCATGACCGCCATCGGCTTCGCCTTCGCCGCCGTTTACTTGGCATGGTTTTATTTTAGTCTCGATTACGGCGTGGAAAAGGAAAGCTTGTTCTTTCCGCTCTTTATCCGGGGTTTCGGTTCGGTGGTAATCTCGATTGTTTTCCTGACTTCGATTGTGCAGAGCGGACTGCATTTCTTCGTGTTTCCGCAGGCGCTCACCATCAACGGCTTTACGGGCGCGGTGATGGGTGCCACGCTCGGCCCTGCCTTGATAGGCGAATGGCTGCGGCACACGCTCGCCAAGAACGCTTCCCTCTTAGGTTCGGCCATCACCTCCACCCAGCCCGAAGCAGCGCATCTTCCCCTCGGAAACCTCTACGGCATGGTACAACAGCAAGCCCTGGCGGTATCGCTCAAGGAAATCTACGGCTGGCTGCTGATTGCCGCCATCGGCGCGTTGGTTATCGTCCTGGTTAGTTACGCCCCCGTGCGCCCCTTCGCCATCTTCCCCAAATGGAAAAACCTCCGCAAGATATTCCGCCGCGAGGCGAAGTTTGTGTAGTTAGGAAATTTGTTGTAGATTTGTGAACTACCAACAAACAGAGGAAAGAATCATGGCAAGACCAATAGCAGAGACTCCGGTGTTAACGGGACAGGACGCTGTTCGCTTTGAGAAACTCAGAGAAGAAGTCGAGAATCTCAGCAAGGAACAGCGAGCAAAGAACTCGCGAAAGCTCCAAGAGGCGGTAAAGAAGGCCAAGCAATACATTTCCATCGACAAGACGTTACCAATGGTCAATGGAAGAAGATAAAGGGCGGTTTTCCCGAAAGAAAACAATTCAGCAGCTATCCTGCGATAAAAATCGGAAGATTTGCCGTTTCATCAGAATACAAAGGACGTAATATCGGTACAGACTTGATGAATCTTCTCAAAGGAATGCTTAACGAGAATCCCAATTACTCAGCATTCCGATATCTGACTGTTGATGCCTATCTTTCCGCTATAGACTTCTATCGAAAAAACAATTTTAAAATACTCTCCGAAAAGATAGAGAACGACCACACACGTCTGATGTTTTTCGACATGCTGGAACTAGAATAGTCGCCAACATTAATTACATTTTTGCAACTGTCTCTATTTATTCCATTCTTTCTGCATGGCCTACTCTTTTTTCGATGCGCGTTGGCGATATTTGAGACTGAGATCCTGCAAGGTACGGCCAAGGGCGTCTTCTTTTGCTATCAACATCAAATCCTCATCCAATTGCAAGGCATAAAGCACACGGGCATAAATGCCGACAGCCACAGTGGGAGAACCTTTTTCTATACGGTTAACCGTAAGCGGTGAACAGGTGGCCCGTTCCGCCACCTGCGCCATCGAGAGGTTTCGACGCAACCGGGCAAGCTTAATCCGCTCACCCATCTGAACCATTTTCTCTTCCAATTTACGGGGCAACTTAGTCCCCATTGTACTCTTTGCCATCGCCTTATCAATACATCATTCAATATGGCAAATATAGCAAAAATATTTACTATATGATATGTTGAGACAATAAAAAGTTTTTTGGATTTCATTCACTAAAACTTTTTAAACTCGAACACTTTGGGGAATCCAACCGCAAAAATTTTTAAAATACAATCACAAAAACCTAAAAATATTACAATTATGCATTAATAACAAAAGTATTCATATCAAAATTTGGTATTTCGATTGCTCAAATAAGATTTTTATTGGTATCTTTGGAATACATTTATCCCTCAAATTCAAATATGTTTATAATGATGAAAGTAAAATTGATGGGGCTGTGCCTGATGCTGTCAATCGTTGTGTTGAGTTGCAAATCGGAAGAAACTTATCCGATAGAAGTCTCTTTTGAGACCTATTTGCCCTATGAAACGACTTGCGAAGGTATTGACTTTACCGACAATGAAGTTTGCATTGTCAATAGTGAGAAACAACTGAAAAGTCACTTTGTTTGTGAAGATATCAATCTGCCGAAAGTTAACTTTACAAAACATTCATTGCTTTTGGTCAAGGGAAGTTCCTGCAGTGGCATCAGCGACATAGTGGTCAGCCTATCCAAAGAAGATACCGATAAATATGTCATGGATGTAGCAGTTTTAACCAATATGTCTATGGAGGCTCCAACATGGTTAATATCCATCGTCACACCCAAAATTAAGAACACGGATATTATAACATTGAATGTAAAACAAAAAAATAATTAGATATACGAGAAAGTTATATTTGGCATTTGTAGTTCTATTTATAGGTAAAATGCTTAACGCACAGGAAAAACCATTTTATTATTATAAAAACGAACATTTTATCTAGTTGTAGATTATTCGCGTATATCTATTATTTCCAATGGGGATATAGACAGTAGTGAACTGATTCTCAAAAAAGATCTTCCTGTTGTTGGTATAAAAAAATCAAAAATAGAGCAAGCCGGTCTGGTTTATGTTTCGACAGACAAAAGAAAAACGATACAAGATTCTGCTATTATATCGAAAATAGAATTCTCAAACGACATATCACAGCAAGAATATAGTGAATATATTCAACAACTTTTTGCCCAAAAGAAAGTTGTAAAGATTTTGCCCACTTATATGGTTTCCGGTCAATCATTAGGAACATCAAGCAAATTTTACGTAAAGTTATTCAAAGAAGAAGACAAGAATAGATTGTTTGAACTTGCTGAAGATCACGGGATACAAGTTCTTGGCTATAATAAACATATGCCCTTATGGATAACCTTATTTTGCGGAAAAGAGACAGCCTTGAATGCACTTGAAGCAGCAAATCTATTTTATGAGACAGGTATGTTTGAGTGTTCGGAACCTGAACTTTTATACAGCGATTTACTTTTGTCTAATGACAAATATTTTGATAAGCAATGGGGGTTAAAAAATACGGGGCAACATTGTAACACATCGAACATTGATATTCGAGCAGAAAGTGCTTGGACGTTAACTACAGGGTCCTCGAATATTAAAGTCGCCGTATTTGATCAAGGGATCTACATGGAACATGAAGATTTGAAAGATAACATTTATGGAACCGGATATGATTTAGAAACAGCCATATGTCAGTCTCTTTTAAGAGGTTCACATGGAACGGCTTGCGCGGGAATTATTGCAGCCCAACAAAACAAGAAAGGCATTAGTGGAGTTGCACCAGATGTTAAGTTGATATCCATAAGTTGTAATCTAACCTTGGGAAATACAGCGCAGCAATTGGCGAATGGTTTCAATTGGGCATGGCAAAATGGGACGGATATCATCAGTAATTCGTGGGGCGGATACGCTCCTTCTTCTATCGTAGATGATGCAATCAGAAACACCCTATCTAAAGGACGTAACGGAAAGGGAACCATAGTTGTTTTTGCTTCAGGCAACGAAAATAATACATCAATTCGTTATCCAGGCAATAGTAACCCTGATATATTGGTAGTTGGAGCCATCAGTCCTAAAGGAGAAAGAAAGAAAGAAAGAAAGAAAGAAAGAAAGAGTAAAAAATCTTGTGATAATGAAAATTGGGGGAGTTGTTATGGGACGGCATTGGATGTAGTGGCACCTGGAGTGAGTATTCCCACAACGACATGGAATGGAAATTATCAGAAAGATTTTAACGGAACATCTTCTGCCTGTCCTCATGTTGCCGGAGTCGCAGCATTAGTATTGTCTGTAAATCCCAACTTAACAGCTTTACAAGTAAGGAATGTCATAGAAAGCACAGCACAAAAAGTTGGAGGATATAATTATCAGGGAGTTGATGATAGAACTAATGGTTCATGGAATGAAGAGATGGGTTATGGGTTAGTGGATGCATATGCAGCTGTTCAGGCGGCATATGCAGATGTCATCAATTTTTTTGATAAGGTTATTACTGAAAATACACGGGTATTAAATTATTATGGGGGTATCAATGTAAAAAATGTAAAGGTTAAAAATGGAGCTAAACTTATATTGGAGGCAGCAGGTGAAGTTAATCTATTAGAAGGTTTTGAAGTTGAGTTAGGCTCAGAATTTGAAGTCTTGCATTGAATATAAATCAAGCATGGAGCCCGATGCTTTATACAATTGGTGGAAATTACGTAACTTTACAGCGTTTTTCGCTGCCGTTGCGTATGGGACGCAAAATATGGCGGCTTTTAAACCGTAACAAACAATTTTGCATTATGTCCAAGATTAAAGTAGCCATCAATGGTTTTGGCCGTATCGGCCGCATCACGTTCAGAAATCTTTTGCAGAAACCCGAAGTGGAAGTCGTAGCCATTAATGGTACGATGCCCTTGGAATCTCGGCTTCACCTGCTCAAATACGACTCCGTGCACGGCAGATTCTCTGGCGAAGCGCATTTGGAAAACGATCGGCTCGTGGTTAACGGCAAAGCCATTCCCTGCTATATTCAACCAGATCCGGCCTTGATTCCCTGGGCGGAACACGACGTGGATGTCGTTATCGAATCCACCGGTGTTTTCCGCAAACGCGAAAGCATGGAAAAACATCTGGCCGCCGGCGCCAAGAAAGTGTTGCTGACCGCCCCTTCCGACAAAGCCGACGATGTGGACGCCACAATCGTGATGGGCGTCAATGAACACGTCATCACACCCGACCTCAAGTTGGTTTCCAACGCTTCCTGCACCACCAACTGCCTGGCTCCCGTAGCCAAGGTTCTGCACGAAAAATTCGGCATCCGCCGCGGATTCATGAATACCATTCACTCCTATACCAACGACCAGGTGATTCTGGACGGCAACCATAAGGATCTGCGCCGTGCCCGCGCCGCCGCCGTGTCGATTATCCCCACCAGCACCGGTGCCGCCAAGGCCGTAGGTTTGGTGTTGCCCGACCTTAAGGGCAAGATGGACGGTTTCGCCATGCGCGTTCCCACGCCCGACGGATCGGTGGTTGACCTTTCGGCGGAACTGGAACGCGAAGTTTCGGCCGAAGAAATCAACGCCGCCATCAAGGAAGCCGCCCAAGGCGCGATGAAAGGCATTATCGAATACACCGAAGACCCGATCGTGAGCATCGATATCGTGGGCAACCCCCACTCCTCCGTTTTTGACGCCAAACTCACCAAGGTGATGGGCGGCAACTTCGTGAAAGTGGTGGCTTGGTACGACAACGAATACGGTTATTCCATGCGCGTGGCCGATTTGGCCTGCCGCCTGTTCCAATAAAAAACCAGCTCTTTAGTTACTACCTCAAAGGAGAGTCCGTTTGCAAACGGACTCTCCTTTGGTTTATAAAAAACTTTTTTTCAAACGGCCTTTTCTCCATAAAACGGAGTTTGCCGCTGTTTAGACCTTTGGTGTGGAAAAACTTTTAGATCAAATACATTTCCCGCAAGACCTCAAGAAACTTTCTCCAGACCTCTTGAAACAAGTGGCCGATCAATTGCGGGAACACATCATCAAAGTCGTATCCAATCATCCCGGCCATTTGGGAGCGAGTCTGGGAACGGTGGAACTCACGGTGGCCCTGCATTATGTTTTCAATACGCCCTACGACCGCATCATCTGGGATGTGGGGCATCAGGCCTACGGACACAAGATACTAACGGGGCGCAAGGAGCTGTTTGCCACCAACCGCACTTACGGTGGCATCAGCGGATTTCCCAGCATGGCCGAAAGCGAGTACGATGCTTTCGGGACAGGCCATTCCTCCACCTCCATTTCGGCAGCCTTGGGCATGGCCACCGCCTCGGTGCTCAAAGGTGAGACCGACCGTCAGCATATCGCCGTAATCGGCGACGGGGCGATGACAGGCGGACTGGCGTTCGAAGGATTGAACAATGCCGGTGTCTCCCACAGCAATATCCTGGTGGTGCTCAACGACAACGGTATGTCGATCGATGCCAGCAGCGGCGCGTTGAACAAGTATTTTACGCGCATGACCGCCTCCAAATCGTACAACCATTTTCGCAACAGTGTGTGGGACATGATGGGAGGCAACACCCCGCGCCACCATTCACACCGGCGTTTTGTCAGCAAAATCGGCGGAGCGGTAAAATCCCTTATCTCCCCCAAACAGAGCAATCTGTTCGAGGCGATGAATTTCCGTTATTTCGGCCCTATCGACGGGCACGACCTGCATACCTTGGTGGAAGTGCTGCAAGACCTCAAGACCATCCAGGGTCCCAAGCTGCTGCATATCGTCACCAAGAAAGGCAAAGGCTTGAAGGAAGCCGAAGAATCCCCCACCCTCTACCACGCCCCCGGAAAATTCGATGTACGGACGGGCAAACTGATTCCTTCGGGCATCAACCTGAGCCTCGCGCCCAAATATCAGGACGTTTTCGGCAAAACCATCATCGAGTTGGCCAAGGCAAACCCCAAAATCGTGGGAATCACCCCCGCCATGCCTACGGGATGTTCGCTCAACATGATGATGAAGAAAATGCCGGAACGGGTTTTCGACGTAGGCATCGCCGAACAGCACGCCGTTACCTTTGCCGCCGGGTTGGCGGCGGAAGGCCTGGTGCCATTCTGCAATATATACTCTTCGTTCGCCCAACGCGCCTACGACCAGATTATCCACGACGTGGCCTTGCAGCAACTGCCGGTAATCTTCTGTTTTGACCGTGCCGGATTAGTGGGCGAAGACGGAGCGACCCATCACGGGGCGTTCGACCTGGCGTTCCTGCGCCCTATTCCCGGGCTTATCATCGCCGCCCCCATGAACGAGCGGGAATTGCGAAACCTCATGTACACCGCCCAGTTGCCCGACCAAAAGACGCCTTTCGTGATCCGCTATCCGCGCGGACGGGGCGTCACCCCGCGTTGGAAAACGCCGCTCGAGATACAGCCCGTGGGCAAGGGCGTATGCCTTTGCGAAGGCGGAGACACCGCCATCCTCTCCATCGGCGCGATAGGGAACAATGCCCAAAAAGCCATCGAAATGGCGCGCGCCCAAAGCGGCCAGGATTTCGGACACTACAACATGATTTACCTCAAGCCTCTGGACGAAGCCTTGCTGCACGAAGTTTTTAAACGATACCAGAGAATCATTACCCTCGAAGACGGTGTGATCAACGGAGGGCTCGCCTCCGCCGTGTGCGAGTTTGCGGCACAGAACGGCTATACACAGCAACTCATTCCGCTCGGACTGCCCGACCGCTTCGTTACGCACGGCAGTGTGGCGGAACTTCATAAAGAATGTGGAATAGACGCCGACGGAATCGCAAAAATAATTTTGGACGGCGATTTGCTGAAAGTTTTGGTTTCCGATTATAGGCGGCTTACCTGACCTTGGGAGAGACGGTAGCGTTGACCGCTCTCGGGGCAGACCGCCTCGCCTTTCGCATCAAATTCCAATTTGTGCCCGTATTCGCTCACCCAACCGGTCTGCCGGGCGGGATTGCCCACCACCAAAGCGTAATCCGGCACGTCTTTCGTCACCACGCTGCCGGCACCTATCATCGCATACCGGCCGATCACATGACCGCAAACCACGGTGGCGTTCGCCCCGACACTCGCCCCCTGCCTTACCAAAGTGAGCTTGAACTGATCTTTGCGCGCCACGGCGCTGCGCGGATTGATGACATTGGTGAACACGCAGGACGGCCCGAGAAACACATCGTCTTCGCATTCCACGCCGGTATAGACCGAAACGTTGTTCTGCACCTTGACCCCGTTGCCCAGCCTTACCTGCGGGGAAACCACCACATTCTGCCCGATATTGCAATTCTTGCCGATTTGGCATCCGGCCATGATATGCGTAAAATGCCATATTTTGGTGCCTGCCCCGATTTGGCAGGGCGTATCGATGATTGCGGTGGGATGCTGAAAATAATCGGACATGGCGCTTTGTTTTGAACGGCGAAGATAGGGATAAAACGAAAAAAAACTGCTATTTTTGAAGCCGTTTTTGCAAGGAAATCCCTCCCGGAGGCTCCATACACCGGCTTCGGAAGGCTTTGCCGTGCATCTAAAAATCATTCCTATGGAAAACTTCAAGGCTACCGGCTACCAACTTCAGACCATCGCCACCGGACGTGTTTTCGAAGATGAAGGCTGGGTAATCGACGATCCGCAATGCGATGTGCCTTCTTTGGTACGCGCCCTTTACGAAAAGAAACAGATTGAACCCAAAGACCTGAGCCACGGCATCTACCGTTTTGCCGACTGGCTTCCGATAAAGCGAACCCTGAAGGGTTCCTGCGCCCCCATCACCTACAAGAGCGAAAAACTGGCGCAGAAACTTGGCTTGCAGAACCTCTACATTACCTTTAACGGCTATTTCCCGAAAATCGGGGCTACGATGAACACCTGTTCCTTTAAGGAAACGGAAGCCTATTCGGTATGCGGCCGTCTGGATGCCGGTTGCGACAGGGTGTTGGTGGTGGCTTCCGCCGGCAATACGGCGCGTGCCTTTGCCAAAGTCTGCTCCGACAACCGTATTCCCTTGCTCTTGAGCGTTCCCGAAGACAATATCTCGGCGCTTTGGTTCGATGCGCCGCTCAACGATTGCGTAAAACTGATTTCCTGTCAAAAAGGGGGCGACTATTTCGACGCCATCCATCTGAGCAACCTGGTGCTCAAATCCGATAAGTTCCTAGCCGAAGGCGGCGCCAAGAATATCGCGCGCCGCGACGGGATGGCCACCACCGTTCTGTCGGCGGTTACCTTTATCGGGCGGATTCCCGATTTCTATTTTCAGGCGGTGGGCAGCGGCACCGGCGCGATCGCCGCATGGGAAGCCAACCTCCGCTTGCTGGAAGACGGCCGTTTCGGCCACAAGAAAATGCGGCTGATGGTATCGCAAAACGACCCGTTCCTGCCTATGTACAAGGCTTGGAAGGCCGATTCCCGCGCCTTGCTCGCCTACGATGACGAACAGGCCCGCCGGGATGCCGAAACCATCAACGCCAAGGTGCTTTCGAACCGCAAACCGCCGTACAGCTTGGCGGGCGGTCTTTTCGATGCGCTTAAAGACACCAATGGCGATATTCTCAAGGTTACCAACGCCCAGGCGGAAGCGGCGCAGCAGCTGTTTCTGGAAACCGAAGGCGTGGACATCTACTCGGCGGCGGGTGTCGCGCTCCATTCACTGATCGAATCGGTGCAGAACGGCACGGTAAAACCGCAGGATATGGTGATGCTCAACATTACCGGCGGCGGCGAGAAACTTTGCCTGCAAGGCAAGCAGCCGTGGATGCTCAAACCGCATCTTGTTTTCCCGCTCGATCCCAATCCTGAAGAAGTGCTGGAAAAGGTTTCGGCACTGTTTGCCTAAGGCGGGGTTGTTTGTGTCGCGTAAACGATGTACTTTTGTGCGGTTGGACTTCGTCCGACCAATGCTCGCGACTCGGCAAAGCCTTAGGTCTTGCGGAGTTGAGGGTAGAATGAAAAAGGTTGGACTTCGTCCGACCAATGCTCGCGACTCGGCAAAGCCTTAGTTCTCTAAGGCTTTGCCGATACCTGTGGCGAAAGCAAATGCGCAAATGAATTTGTGCATTTGCTTTCGTCACAGGTACAGAGCCTTCGCAAAGCGAAGGCTCTGCGCTCGCTGCTTCATTGGTTCCGTAGCTCAGTTGGATAGAGCAACAGCCTTCTAAGCTGTGGGTCGAGCGTTCGAATCGCTCCGGAATCACAAATGGAATTTCCACAAAATCAAAGCCGTATGTTTTTCATGCGGCTTTTTTGTTTGCAAAAGGCATACACTTTTGCGTACCTTTGAGGCATATTTGTTTCACCAATGTTTCACCAAATTGAAGTTTGGTGAAACAGAATACACCTAAAAGTGTACACTTATGCCAACCTTTAAAATCGTCCTGCCCCACTTCGACCGAAAGACAGAATCGGGGAATTACTCCGTATCCATACGTCTTACCCACAACCGCAGGAACGTATATCTCCCAATCCCCGTACAGGTGTCACCCAAACAAGTCAACAAGAAAGGCGAAATCACCGACCCGCGCATGTTGGTGGCGCTGAACCAACGCATCATGGACATGCAGGCCGAGTTGCTCAGCCTGGGCGTATCGGTGGATCACCACTCAGCCTCCGAGCTCAAAGAACTCCTTTTGCGCCGGGAGGAGGCAAAGAGCCGGCCACTCCAACAGGGCATCAACTTCCTTTCGTTCTGGCGGGAAGAATTTCTGCCGACCGTCCGTCACGAGGGGACGCGCAAGCTGTACACGACCTCCCTGAACCGGTTCGCCCGCTTCATCGGCAAGGTGGGAGACATAAACACCTCCCACATCACCCTAAAGCTTATCAGGGATTACGAAGAATGGCTGCGCAGGGACGGCGTAGGCGTACGGGGCATCAACTTATACCTAACACACCTCAAACGTGTCTTCAACGAAGCGAAAACGCTCAAGAACGACGAAGACACCGGCCTTATCGTTATTCCGAACAACCCTTTCGCCAAATACAAGGTTCCGCTCGCGCCTCCCGCGAAGAAAGTGGGCGCCTTGAGCCGTGAGCAGTTGCTTGCTGTAATCGAACACAAGCCGACCACAAGCCGCGAGGAACTTTCCCGCGATTGCTTCGTGCTGTCGCTTTTTCTTGCGGGCATCAACAGCGCCGACCTCTACAATGCCGTCAAGTTGTCGAAAGGCTGGGTGCTGGAGTTCGAGCGGACGAAGACCAAGATGAGACGGCGGGACAAGGCCCTGCAACGGATAACCGTTCCCGAATACCTGCGCCCGCTGTTCGACAAGTACCGCGACAGAACCGGACAACGCTTGCTGAACTTCCACATACGCTACGCAAACGGGAGCGAGTTCAACCGGGCCGTCAACAAAGGGTTGAAACAGCTAGGCTCCAAAACAGGAATAGACGGGCTGTATTACTACCAAGCCAGGCACAGCTTCGCCTCGATAGCCCACAACCGCCTGCGTTATTCCCTCGAAGCGGTGGGAAAGTGCCTCTGCCATGTCCCGCTGATGAGAGTGACGGACGGCTACGTGGAGCAGGACTATTCGATAGTGGACGAGGTGAACCAAGCCGTTCTGCGTTGGGTTTTGGAAGGCGAACAACAGCCCGAATGAAAAGCCTCAATTATGGCGAATTCGCCATAAAACCGGGCGAGCGGAGCGGCAAAAAAAACTTCGCGCGCGTACTTCTTTAATTTTACTTAATTAAGTAATTAATTATATAGTTTAATTATTAACTTATAACTTAACTGTTGAGTTATATAATTAAACTCTTAACTCCTACAGTTATCCATTAATCCCTTTACTTGTTTTTCTTTTTTTGAGTTAAGTTATTGATTAATAACTTAACCATTAATTAATAATTAAGCTATCGACTTATAAATTAAACGCTTAATTAATGAGTTAAGTTTTCTTAATCAAGCACTTTTCTTTTTTTCTTCTTCGATTATCATCTTTGTCTCTTTTTTTTCTTTTTATCTCTACTTCAATCTGCTGATTCTACAATTAATTGTTAATCTTATGATTAAATATTAAGTTATCAATTAAACTGTTGATTATGTTTACTTTTCGATTTTTCTTTCTATCGTTTTCTACTTCTCGATGTTGTTTTTGCTGATTATCTTGCTATGCTACCTCTGTGGGTTTTTATTCTCGCACACACGACCTTTCCCGTTTCCTCTCCTCCTTTCTCCCCTTTCTTCTTTCTCCTCCCTCTCGATTCCATTCTCTCTTTCCAATTCTCCGACCCGAAACGCCTCACCTTATCCGAAACTATACTTTACCGATTTAAGCCTATTTTTAGACCGATGGCTTTATTTTCACACCTTATCCCGTAAACTTATCCATAACGCACCAAGATAACCGATTTAAGTGGCCTTAAAATCGTTTTCCTTAAAGAAACCGTATAAATTATCCAGTTGTTAAGGATTGCTTAATAACTGATGCCATGGTTTAGCCTTGCCCGTTCATTTGCCTGCCATTTGCCTTTAATTTGCCGTTTATCCCTTTCCGTGGTTCGTGGTTCGTTTCGTCGCCTGTCTTCTGTCCGTCCCGATTCCGTACGTTCGATTCTCAGAGACTGATGACGGTTGCTATTCCTGCAACGGTCGTGTTCTTTCATTCCTTACCAACTCCCCATCACGCTGTTGCCCTTTGTTAAACTCTCTCGTTTACAACTGTCAACTATCACAACTGTCAACCAACAGATAGATGTCCGATGTCCTCCTGTCTTTCTTTTTCTCAATCATCAGACCGAGGTTCGCAGATTCTTCCCTCCGGTTCGTTCTATCCCCTTCCGTTCTGCCTCCGCTCTTGTGTCCTCTGTCCGACGCCCCAGCCTTTTTTCTCAGACACTCCGAGGGGGTAGCCAAGGACGACAGGGGGCGGGTCGGTCGCCTAAGGTACTACTTTGGCATGCATGTGCGAATTTGTGCCAAAATACATAGGGGGTAGCCAAGGATTTCGGATAGGATTTTGCTTTTTAGGGTGGTATGGCCTATTGCAGAAAGAAAAGCGATAAAACAAATTGAATATAAATTAATTATAAAACATTCCCAAAATAAGGAATATTTCGGGGCTCAAAGAGGATATGATTGTCTTGTTTTGTCGTCTATAAAACTGCAAGGCAATGGAACTGACAGAAAGATTTACACGCAAGAATCCGTACATGTGCTTCTTCATCGGAGGAATGGGACAAGCGGCCGGTGCGGCTATCCAGGCTGGCACGCAGATGTTGGGAGCGGCTATCCAGGGTATCGGTGCGGCCGTGAACAAAAAGAAGTATGACAAGCTCGCGGAGGGCATCAGACAGAAGAAATCCGACCTGCAATCGATGTACAAGGAGAAGATGGCCACGAACTACACGAACACGGCGGAGGGGGCGAATGCGGTACGCATGATGCAGAATCAGGCGGAAAAGGCCTCCAAGCAGGGAATGAACAGCGCGATACGGACCGGCGGTTCTCCCGAAGCGGCGGTGGCGGCGGCAGGGGCTATGCAGGAGGCCAATGCCGGTGCAATAAGCAATATGGCGGCGCAGGGAACGGCCCGGCAGGATGCCATACAGAATCAGATGCTGGCTCAGACGGACGCGCTCGACAACCAGGTGAACGACATGAAGCTGAAACAAATCGACCAATCCAACCAGGCTTTCGCGGCCTTGGCTCAGTCGAGCGGAAAGTAACCATAAACGCACAAGACAATGACAACCGAAGAAGAAAAAGAAGAAGCCAAGGCGGAAGAAGCCAAAAGGCAGGATTCTACACCCGATACAGAGAAAGAGAACCAAGGTTCGGAAAACAACGAGACGACAGACCGGAACCCCGTGGAACTTTCCAGAAAACGGCAACGCAGGGAACTGAGAAGAGCCGAAAATGCCGGGGCGGTATCGCAGGCGAGAGAAGAAATACAGAAACTCAAGGACAAAGACCCCGAAACGGTAGATAAGTTCGCCGCAGGCGTGGCGCAGGGTTTCCGGGGAAATTTCGGCGGAGGAAGCAACGCTCCTGAAGAACCGCAGGAACAGCAGACGGCCGGAAACGGAACTGTTCCGGTACAGGGTATTCAGGGGGGAGGCTATTCCACTCCCGAACAGGCACCTGCCGGAAACCCCAACGCAGGATTGCAGGCGCAGGAACGGGAGCAATTGGCCGATATTCAGCCGGACCAATTCGCCGAACCCGCAGCCGAACCGCAACCCGGAGGGCAGGAACCGGCACAAGACCCTACCCTGACGCAACGGGTGAACGAAGACTATAACGCCGTGGCCGCCGGTGTGGGGCCTACCGATTCGGCAAGCGTGAAAGGAACGGAAAAGAGCGCGGTGGAATCCGCTCAAAAGACGGAGCAGGAAAACAAGACACTTACCGACCCCGCGCAAAAGATTTTTGACCAGCAGGAGGCTGAAAAAGCCGCCGCACAGCAAGCCTATGCCGCCGCGCAGGAAAAGTATTCGGTGCCGTCCGCGCAGTCTATGGTTGAGCAGAAGATAGCCGACGCCGAGGCGCAGAAAGGCAGCCCATTGACTGCAAGCGAGCGCAGAAGGCTCAAACGCGAGGCAGAGCACGAGCATGAGGCAAGTCTGGATAAGATTTACAAGGAACTCGACCCGAACTATAAGAGCGCCAAGGATTTCAGGCGAGAGCAGAACATCAAGACCATCATCGGGGCTATCGGCAAACTCGGCACCATGGCCGGACAGACCGTAACCGCTGCCAACAGCGGCATCCTGTTGCCCACCAAATCGTTTTCGGACGGCATCATGGAGGATGTCCGCATCAGCAACAAGGAGCGTGAAGAGCTCCTGCGCGCCTACGATGAGATACGGCAGGCGAAAATCAACGAGCCGCTTGCCAGGCTACAAGCCGCCGAAAAAGAGCAGCTTGACCTTGTGAAATCGGGGGCGGCTTATCAGACCGGCAAGACGACACAAGCCGACAAGACCACCGCAGGAACGGAAAAGACCGTGGAGAAGAAGAAAGAAAAGATTGATTACAAGGATTGGATTGAATCCCACGGCGGCGCAAAAGGCCTTTTCGGTAAGTTGCAGAACGGGGAGTATATCATTCCTGACATATATCGCAACGGTATGCCGTCCGGTGCACACAAGGTTACCGTTGACGTTTTCAACAATGCCACCGGTAACCTTTTCGACATCTTCAAGACGCTTCCCGGTGTAAAAACAGTCGATGGACAAGTGGAGGACGAAAACGGCAATATCTGGGTGGACTTACACCAATTGCAGGAGGATATAGCCGGTGCCGAAGACGCGGGTTCAAGGGAGAAATTACAGCAGCGTTATGTGGAATACCTCGACAAGATGCTGAAATTCATGGAAAAATCGGAATCGAAAGAGGCCAAAGACGCGCTGAAAGCGTATAGCAACCTGTTGAAAGGCGCAAGCCTTGACTACAGGGCTTATGGCGAATCTGCCGGAGAACAGCAAGGCTCTGACGAAAATGATGATGTAATGAGTTTGATTATCTAAATAAAAGAAATCAACCACAATGGAAAATACACAGCAATACGGCCTCAATACCGATAAGGCATCAGCTTTTTATAATGGATTGAAAGACAAAGGGCGTGTAAAGCAAGAAGGGCTTAATGCATTTCTTGAAAATGCAAAAGACCCTGAATATGCCAAAAGATTTTACAACGCATTGAGCCAAAAAGGATATGTGAAGCAAGACGGCATAGAATCTTTCATGAATGCCTTGTATGGTTCAGAGCCCAAGGGTGTGCCGTATGCCGATGCGCCGGCCCGTTCTTCCATGATAGACCCACTTGAGGTAGCAAAAAACGCAGCAAAGAACTTGCAGGAACAAAGGGATGCCGAACAAAAGAGGTTGGAGGATTTCACCTCAAAAGCTCTGAGCGAGCATAATACAGATACAACCCTCGGACTACAAGAGAGAATCCGGCAGAACCAATTGCTTTCCGATGCCATTGATGAGGAATTGAACAAATCTCTGAAAGAAAAGGCTTCCAAGGAGGATTTTGAGGATTACGTAAAGAACCCCGAAAAATACAGGGCGAAACAGCGGCAGGGAATATTAAGCGCCGACAATCTGAACAGAAACGTTCAGCTATCCAAACTGCAAGAACGCAAAAAGGCCTTGGATGAGGATACACGAAAACTGATGGGCGAGGATTTCCAAACACGATTGGATGAAATAGAGATTAAAAGGATTGCGGCAGGAATAAAGACCGGTCGCTACGAGATTGACGACAACGGAACCATTGTCGATATATCCAGGCCTATACCGACCCTCGATTCCGGGGCAGGATATTACCGATACGAAAAGAAAAAGGTTAGCGACTTTGTTCTGAAAAGGGCAAAGGAACTTGCATCTTCAATGAATGATGAAGATGCAACAATGTTCAGCGAGAATGATCATATTCTTGACATGACCGTCCGCAACCTCAATAAGGCGTTGCGCATGTCTAAACTTGACAACGATGCAGGAGGATGGAGCAAATTTTTGAGCGGCGTACGGACAACATGGGACGGAGGGCGCGTGCTTCCTTACCTGAACCTTCTTGAACTCAGAGACTTGATGTCTTACCGGAATGCACTTGGCAGAATCGAATCGGGAGAAGGAACGGAAGCGGATAAAGAACTCGTAGCCTCCCAACTCGACAAAGAAACCGCCCAAAGGCTATATAATGAGGGATTCGCCGGTAAATTGGCGATGGGTACGCTGGAAAGCCTATCCTTTATGGTTGATATGGTTATCGGCGGCAAGGTTGGTTCGTTCATTAAGATTGGGGAAGGTGCGGCCAAAGGCCTTATGAAAGCCGGGATAAAGAAAGAAGTTATCCGAGGTGCCGAACGGCTTGCCGCACAGGCGGCCACCCTCCCCATTTCGCCTGCCCCTTACTTGGATATAGAGCGTAGGCAGATTCAGAACTACCATGCAGGATACGACCCGGACGGGCAGGTGTCCGTAAGCAAATCCGAAAATGCGGAGAGTGTCGCTTCGTCCGCACTGAATGCCTTTGCACAAAACCTCATATCCCGTAGCGTGGAAACCGTTGTCGGCCCAGTAGCGGAAAAGATGCTAAGCGGCATCGGAAACGGTGCCAAATGGTTGGTTACGGGAGGTGGCAAGGTAAAGTTTGCCAAAGATGCCATCGAAAATATCGGCAAGTTTCTTGAGAAATCGAAAGGCGGTCTTACGGGAGAAGCCATGCAGGCTTTCAACATGCAGAACTTTGCCGGTGAAATGGTGGAAGAAATCGCCGAAGAACCGTTGCAACGCCTCTTGGTAGCCATGACAGCCGTTGAAAAGGACTACGCCGAAGCGAACGGGACGGGGCGTTGGAGCGGCATGTATGACCGGGAATTTTGGGGACAGACCTTGGGAACTATCGGCCTTATGCAGATGCTCTTCCGTTTGCCCGGCATCAGCGCGAAAGGCGCGGATATGGCGCATAACGCACTCGGAATGCACACCGGATTGCAGATGCTGAACGACCGGCAACGGGTCGCCCTGAAAGAAATCATGAAGATGGACGATGACAACCAGCGTGCCATAGCCCTTTCCCGCATGATGAACGGAACGACCCAAGAGGAACGACAGGGTATCGTGCGATATGTGGTTTCCCGTGTGGCGCAGAATATGATGACCTCCTACCAGCAGGCGGAGGCGCAACAAAACGACATGGCCGCATACCGCAACACCCTTATGCAGATAACGGCCGACACGGAGGGTGATGTTCTTTTCGCAGAAGAAAAGAGCACGGGCAATAGGTACGTTATCAAAAACATATCGCCCAACGACCCCGCCATGGTAGCCTACCCTGCCGAACTGCAACCTGACGGAATGTATAAGTTCGGCAAGCCGCGCGTTATGGACGGAAGCGCGTTTAACCTTGTAGGCGCCAAATTTGTCAGCATTGATGAACTGATTGCCGAAAAGGAGCAGCATGACGCACAGATAAACGAGCAACAAGACCAAGTTGCTGAAGCCGAAATGGACAATGCGCTGAACCCCGATGCCGATGCGCAAAAGGTTTATGTGGCAGGCCATGAGTTCAACTATACCGACCCGAAAGGTAATTTAAAGACTGTGGCCCGTGGTAGCCGTATCGTGCCTGTCGAGACGGTGCAGGCCGGTGCCGACCCGAATACGATGGTTCAGGTTGCCATTACCAAGCCTGGCGGCTCGACCTCCATGCCGGGGGTTATGTCTCTGTCGGAGTTTCAGAATATGGTGGAGCGTGGGTATATCGCCGCCGAGGAGCAGACGGACGCGGACACGGCGACCGATGTTCAGACGGACGCGGATGGCAACCCCGTTGCGGAGGAAAAAGCGGAAGGTGTCGGCACGTCCATTCCGCAGGACGATAAGGGAAGAACGCAATATGAGGCGGCGCCGTTGGAAGATACCGTGCGGAGCATCTACGAAGAGAGCGGCTTGAGTGCGGAACAGGCCGATGCCTTTGTGAACAAGAAACTGACCGCCGCCCGTTCGGAAGTAGAGAAGTTGGCCAAGAAAGAGCCTCAGATAGATACGTTTGATGAGATACCCCTATACCAACGCGCACACGAGCAGTGGAAACAGCAGATGGATGCGGCGCAGGCCAAGGCCGAATATTGGAAATCGGTGAAAGGGGCGAGAGCAACAGAGGAAGTGCAGGGAGCGGAGGGCGAAAATGCGGTTGCAGAAGAGGCAGAACCTGCCGCAACCGCAACGGTGGAAGAAAACGGGATTATCGGACGGAGTGCCACGGAGGAGGAAGCAGAAGGCATTATATCCCAAATGGAGGCTAATGCGGAAGAAGCCCCCGAGGTGGAACTGACACCGGAGAATTGGACGGAGCAGTTCGGGGAGAAAGGTGAAACTAATACGCCGATTGGTACGGTTAAGATGGGTGAAAACCAGTTGGCTAAGATGTTTTTGAGAAAGCGGGACAAAGAGTTCGGTATGATTTTTCCGACACTAACAGATCCCGACCTAATCATAGAAGAAGAAAGCTCAGCAAAAGATGGCTCAGAAGAACGCCCGTCTTCCTATCTGTTCGTCAAAACCTTTTTAAGGGACGGGAAAAAAGTAAAACACTATGCCTCCGTAACCGTACAGAAAGAGGGAATGGAGGTTGTGGTAAGCAATCACTATCTGGAAGAATCGGCCCTTAAAGGAAAGTTGCAGAATGGGAAAGTGCTATACACAAAAGAAGCATTACTCTCCAACAGCTCTGACGGGCACTTAGCTGAACACCAAAACGGTGTGCCGGACCTCCTTCCTACGCAAGAGAATAACGCTTCTTCTGAGAACAAAGGTACGGAGGTTTCGGAAGAAAAGCAAGTGCGGTTGCCGGAAAACCCGGTGGCGGTTATGTACGAATCGTTGTTGTCGGAGAACGAGGGCAACGAAACGGAGGCGGTTGATACGGCCCAGCAAATGGTTGCCAACAAGACTGCCGAATTGGAGCAGGCGCGCAAGATCCAGGCCAAAGGTAAGACGATTGATGCGATACAGGCGGCCAAGCGTGCCAAGCGTGAGAAGGTGACCGCCCTCGAAACCGAGGTGAAGTTTTGGAAAGACGTGGCCGCCTATCCCGAAGCCAAGCGGCAGGCCGAGGAAACCGCACGGAAGTTGCAGAAAAGGATTGATGCTCAACAGCGTGCGGAGCAGGCGCGCAGGAACAACCCCCAGCGCCTACGCCTTATGGATAGGGACAAGGCTTTGGGCGAGCCGTTGAGTTTGGAGGAATATGTTCTGCGGCGTATCGCCACCGGTGCGACCAAGTTTCTTTGGGACGGCACCTCGCAGGGAACGGGCGGTTTGCGCGAGCATGGAGGCGGCAAGCAGTTTATGTTGCAATATGTTGACAAGAATTTGGGCAAGGTTCCCGAGGTGGTGGCCGATGATATGGAACAGGATATCCGCGACAACTATCCCGAGTTCGGGAACGTTACGGCTTCGGACATTCTTGACGTGATAGAGGGTATCGGCGTGGGCGAACAGAGTTTTTCCGACTTGATGGCGAGAGCCGAGGAGCTGCACAACCGAAACGATTATGATGCGCAGGCGCAGGAGGAAGCCGAGGAAGCGGAGCGGGAGGAAAGAGCCCGAGAGGAGGCCGCCGCCGATATAGCGCAAGCCAGCGTTGAGTACATGAGCGATGAGGAATACGAGGCGTTGAGCCGTCCGGAGTTTGTTGGCGAGATGTTCAACACGGACGGAACCCCGAAACGGGTTGCGCCAGCGTCGGAAAGCGGAGTAATGAGTTTTGAGGAGGCAGGAGAAAAGCTTGATGACATTGAGGCAGAGTGGAACGAAAGGATAATGGATTACATCTATGAGCATTATCCGACACAGGCCACTGTTTCTGCCACCACGAATTCTGAACAGGGTCTGCGTGAACGCGAGGCCATGAAGAAAGATGAGCGCCTTAAACAGCTCCGAGCTGAGATGAAAGCCGCCGTTGACAAGGCAGTTGCGGCGGAGCATGAGGCGTATCTGAGGGAAAAGGCTGAGGGCGGCGAGGAGGTGCGTATGCGGCGCGGAGAGCCGAGGCAGGACAACGACTTATCCGAGGAGGAGCGCGGTATCGTGGAGCGTGCCAAAGCGGACGGGACGTATCTGAAAACGCCCAACGGGAAGCCTACCAAACTGAGCCCGAAGCAGTGGGCGCAGGTGCGTACCAAGGCTTTCAAGGATTGGTTCGGGGATTGGGAGTTGCCGACAAAGACCGTTGAGATAGTAAATAAAGACCAACAAAAGGGCGATATTATTACTGAACATGGGTTCAAAAACTTTGATGAGGCAAGAGCCTGGGCGAAAAAGAATATCGTAAAAGAGGTTACTCACGATGAGATTGGAAAAATCAACATAAGTAGTAACGCTGTTGATAAATATTTGAGCAAAAAAGCAGTAAATAAGAGTGACAATAAAGATGTTCATCTAATTACTCTGAGGGTATTGCCGAGCGTTATAGAAAATTCTATTGTCGGCGAAATACACACCGATGAAAAAAACGATCCGCATGTCCGTGATATTGTTCGTCTGTTCGGGTGTATTGATATAGATGGGAAAGAGTATCGGGTAAAGACGACCGTCAAACGGTATAATAGCAATAATGAAAAAACAAAGGCTTACAGTTATGAAATAACAGAAATAGAGCTACTGGATGGGACACATGGTGACGACCGAAGCCCTCTCCCCCGAACATCCAGCAACTCTATTTCTGCCGCAAAGTTACTGCAAGGCGTTAAGAAAAGCAATAGCAACGAAGAAACTCAGCAGATGCCAGCACGGGTACTACAACCGACATCAATTAAGTCCAAGCTGCACGGGGCACTGAGTTATCTGTTGAAAAGGCATAGAGATTGCGGAGGAAAACAAAAAGACAAGCCGAACGGGAGGACGGGCAACTCCTCATACTTTCTCCCGAAAAGGAATTCGGGTCGGCGGCAGCCCTTTCCGCTCTTCCGTTAGGCTTGATTACCGACAAAGGTACGGAGGTCTCGGAAGAAAAGCAACCGTCCCAACTGCAAGGCGTTGCAAAGGTATTACAAAATAAATGAAAATAAGGCATTCCGGGGGGATTGTGTAGTTATTTTATTCTGTGATCCAAAATAAAAGTAGCATAATATTTTGTAATACAAAATTTATTACTACATTTGCAGACAACTTATTTTGTATGCGCGTTGTTTCTCACAAGAAAATCAAAGACTTTTTTGAAACTCCCGGCAGGGAGGATTCAAGGATAGCTTTGGAACGGTGGTACAGTATCGCGGAAAGTGCCGAATGGCATAGCCTCGCTGATATAAGGGCTGACTTTCCCGCCACCGATTATGTGGGAAACCAACACTATGTTTTCAACATACGGGGAAACAACTATCGTTTGGTGGTAGTGATTAAGTTTGTAATGGGATATGTATTTGTTCGCTTTGTGGGGACACATGCCGAATACAACAAAATTGATTGTTCAACCATTTAAAGAAAAGCTATGGAAATCACGAAGAAACAATATGAATATGCTTTGAACCGAGTGGAAGAACTTCTACCTGTCGTACAAGACACCACGCCGGCCAACGACCGTTACGCGCTCGAATTGTCTATCGTTGCCGACATGGTACGCGATTACGAAATGCAATATCATCCGATAGAGAAACCGACGGTAGGCGAGTTGATAAGTCTGTCTATCGAAGAAAGGGGGATGACCCAAAAACAACTCGCCGCAGAACTCGGTGTGAGTCCCTCCCGTGTAAACGACTTTATCTCGGGGCGTTCCGAACCTTCCTTACGCATCGCCCACGATTTGTGTTCCATTCTCGACATCGAGCCCGCCGCCATGCTCGGGTTGTAAAATCTCAAAACGACCTACCACATGGCGGCCACCTTGCGAATTTGATTAATGGTGCGGCAAATCGATGATTATTCAAACGCCTCACATCTTCGGCACTCTCAATCTTCTCACCGCTTGTGAAATTGAAAGAACCGTTCTCTGTGAATATGCGCTCTACTACACTGAATTCGCCTGACTTGAAATCTAATCTATTATCACGCTGATTGAGCCTGTCTCCTGGATTTTCTTTCCGTTGTACATCATCGGTTCCGGTGCGCACATCTGCCTCAGTTCTTCTATTTTCTTCGCTATAGGCAACATCGAATAAATCACCGTAGCCCTCTTGCTTTTCGGATGTGTAACAGATTGTCTTTCAATCTTCTGTATCATAACTGCTTGCAAAGTTACAATTTTCTTTTGAAGAAAGCGCAACAGGCCGCCCGTCCGCATCAAACATCTCCCCGACAAAACGGAAACGGATATCCGGGTTCTCCCGTTTGTTTTTTTATTTCAGATGCATTACATTTGTTTATACAACCCTTGACTAGTCGGATATGGAGCGCAATTGGGGCGCTCCAGAAGTGACGATTGGTCGGGGGTTATTTTTTTGCTTCGATAGATTACTTCTTCATTTTTTGACAGGTTCACATCTTTCCGTATCTTTGCAATGTCAGTGCTGCGGATAGCGTTTTGGACGTTGGTATCAGGGGCGTGTTTTGCACGAGCATTGGTAGCCGCAGATGACCTTTCAGTGCCATGATATTTAAGATCCTTATCATCCACATTGCCTGAAACACGGATTCTGACAACTACTCCGAGAATGCGTATGCCCCAAAACCGTAGAACATTAAACTGAAATATGAAGAACCATCACGAAACCAAAGCTGGTTGTGGCACATTGTTGATTATTTCACTTTGTGTTTTTATTTTTATTAGCATCGACAAAGCAAGTTTCTTTGGACTATCTCTATCTTGGATAAAAGGCATAATATTGATGATTTCTTTTATAACCCTATTACTATTTATTCATATAACAGCATATAATCAAGAGATTGCAATAGATTTTAAGAACAAAGAAGAAGATTTAAAACTAGAGAAAAAAAAATTTGAAAAAGCTTTTCAAGAGAAAGAGAAATTTTTAATCGCTCAAAAAAAGGCTGTAGAATCAGAACTAATACGCACAAAAGAATATGCTGACAAAAAAGACAAAGCATATAAATCTTTTGAAAAACGTGATGACAGTGCCATAAAAGGGTTGACAGAGCTTTATTCAGACTTATGCACCATCCAAGACTACCATACCGAAATTTATCTACGGACCAAGAGCCACCCTGCCCCTAAAAAAGCAGTAGAAATCAAGGAACTCCGAGCAGAAAAACGAGCATTGCTTGAACAAAACAAAATACTCATTTACAAATACGAAATACTCTTCAAAGCTTTCCCGGAGTTATCACGATATATTGATAGCTTTGAAGACTTAAAGACTTTATTACAATACAAAAATATAGATAACGTCAAGGAAAACTATGATCACGTTCAGGATTATGTTTCCAAGGAAGATTATAGTAAATTATCAAGAACTGAACGCAATCAACTTGCTCTCCATAAATATATTGATCGCAAAAAAACAGATTGGCAAATCGGACGTGATTACGAATTGTATTGTGGCTATTGGATGCAAAATAGAGGATTTTACAATATCCGACAATTTGGCATTGAAAAAAGACTGGAAGATATGGGGCGCGACATTATAGCCGATAAAGGCGGCTACACCTACATAGTTCAATGCAAAATCTGGTCGCAAAAGAAAGAAATTCATGAAAACCATATAGCGCAACTATATGGTACAACCATTGCCTATTCGTTAGAAAGCGGAAAACCGAATGTAAAACCCGTATTTATAACAACTACAAAATTATCCAACACGGCCATACGATTTGCAAGGCGCTTATGTGTTGATATATGGGAAGTCCCTTTCGAGGAATTTCCAAGAATCAAATGCAATATATCTACATCGGGAGAGAAGATTTATCACCTTCCTTTCGACCAACAATATGATAAAACAATAATAAACAAGTCTGGGGAGTTTTATGCTTGGACCGTCGAAGAAGCCGAAGAAAAAGGATTTCGACGTGCTTTTAGATGGAATGGCTGATTATTGCTTTTCTTAACGCCTTGCAGTAACTTTGCGGCAGAAATAGAGTTGTTAGATGTGGGAGCAAAGTCAGCACTTTGTGTATGCGGTGCTCCAGTTCCTTCTAAATAGTTCTATTTTTTTATAAGGATGTTTTCCCAAATATCCTTATAGAGGGCGATACCTCCGTGAGGCTTAGACGCTGCGGTTTGAAGGGTATCGCCTTTCTTTATTATGTCTTTCTCAAAGGTAGATCCTGTAACAGATGCAGATGATAGGGGTAGCGACCTATTCAACGCTATGCAAACCATCCCTATACGTACTCGTGATGGCTTGGGTGCTGCTAAAGGACCTATAAGCGCTAAGGAGGGTGGCCGTATCCTCACGTTATCCGAATACAACGCAGCTGGCTATACTCTTAACGCTTTTACAAATTTACACAAAAGTGCCAACCCTCGTGTAAACACTGGCAATACCCCAGCAACTGCGAAAGCCGGCACTATAACTATAGTCCTCAATCTTCAAACATCACCAAAACAGCCCGTTTGAGAATGCCTGAATGGTCTTCGAAAGGCGCTTCATACCACAAATCAATATCTTCGGCAAGTCTCGACCTGAGTTCTTTTGCCAACACCAAACCTCTTCGATGATAGGCATCCCAATCAAACGGATATTCCTCTCCCGTGGCACCCGCAATCACCACGGGCGCAATCGCATTAAGCCATTCCGAATAACCTTTGATATAAATCTTTTCACCTTTCTCATCCCGCAGACTGTCATCTATCCAATCATTTTCTACCGAAAATGGCGGTGTATCGCTATTCAAATTCCAAAAACAAGTATCATAATCAGGTATGATTTTGATAACCATATTTATAGACCGCTGCCGTAACGCTATATCTTGCTTTTTCCCTCTTAAAAAGTCTTCGATAACCGGAGATTTGAGTTGATTATACGCCACCATTCTGGGAACCTCATCCCTTTCCAGCTTATTTTCTTCGAGATTATGCGTCAACACTAAAGCGAGCATACCGCAATACAATTCTTCTATCGCTTGCTTTTCCTCACAAATCCCCATAAGCACATGAGCATCCGTAAAACGATCCGGTATAATTTCAATCCGCACCGTCTGCGTACCATCTTTGCGACACCTTTCTGCAGGGCTAACTTTAATAGGCCTAAGTTTTATCAAGGTCGGCGAATTATCGAAATTCAAGGCAACCGTAATTTCTTTTGCTTCATGATGTGCATAAACATAACCTTCCATTTGATGCCGGATTAACTCAAAGGAATTATCCCAATGGGAAAGCACCGTTTCAAACCCCATCTCTCCTATGGCGATATAATATCGTTCATGCCAATCCTTGTCAAGAGGCGGGTAAAACGAAAATTTTTTGAGTTCCATCATTTACCTCCCTATCATTTTCCCTTGATAACCGCAAGGGCACGAAGTTTGACTAAAGGTTTCACAAGATCCCGTTGGTTAAGCATCACTTCTTCGATGTCTTTGTAGGCAGAGGGAGCCTCATCCAAATCCCGCGCCTCGAATACAGAGTGAATGATTCCTTGTGATTCAAGCAATTCTTGTTCATGCGCAAGATTAAGGTTATAAATAGCCGCCTTTCGCCCCATCACACGTCCGGCTCCATGGCTACTCGACATAAAACTATCCGGATTCCCAAGACCTTCCACAATATATGAAGGCGTTCCTTGTGAGCCGGGAATAATTCCAATCTCCCCCTTTCTTGCACTCGTGGCTCCTTTACGATGCACTATCACATCTTGACCGAAATGTTTTTCCCATGCAGCATAGTTATGAGCGATATTAATCATCGGCTCAAAAGAAATTTCAGGCAAAAATGATTGCATAATCTCGCATATACGATGCATCATCAGTTGCCGATTAGCCAAGGCAAAATCGACACAATATTTCATCTCCTTCAAATAATTTCTTGCTTCAGGCGTTGCCATCGGAAGAAACTCCAATCCTGGCAAAGACTGAGAAAACCAAAGATTATTAAGAAACTTGGCTCTGTTTCCATATTCGGCAGCGATTTTTTTGCCAAGATTACGGGAGCCAGAATGTATCATAATCCAAACCATACCATCCTCAACTTCCCGCTGTATCTCAATAAAATGATTGCCACCGCCAAGCGTTCCGAGTTGCTTACGCGCCGATTGATAGAGAATTTTTGTTTTCGGCAAATCATCGAGATTATAGCCTTGCGGCATCAACGATTCATCTTGCGCTTCTTGTTGATGATCAAACCCAAGAGGTATCACCTCTTTTATCTTCTCCACTATCTTTAATAGAATCTTTCGAGAAAGCCGTTCCTCCCTTAAATTGGTTTTTACCGCACACATGCCGCATCCAATATCAACCCCTACAGCATTGGGCACAATACAACCCGTAGTTGCCAATACACCACCGATGGGCATACCTAAGCCTGTATGACAGTCGGGCATCAAGGCCACATGATGAAAACTAAAAGGCAAGGATGCCAAATCCATAGCCTGCTCCATAGCATGGGTTTCTATTTGCTCCGCCCACATCTTTATGGGAACTCTGTTTCCTGTTATTACTTTCATGATTTCCTATATTGATGAGGCAAAATAAATCTCAATGTACGCAATCTATTTGCGCACTTAATAAAAACTTTTATATATTCGCACAATAAATTAATAAGCAACAATATGCCACTCAACCGCGCAACCCTAATCCGAATAAAGACCATTGACCGCTGTCTTCAAAATCGCTTTCGACTTTGGACATTGGCCGATTTAATGGAAGCTTGCAGCGATGCCCTTTACGAATTGGAAGGGCGAGATTCCGGTGTAAGCCGACGTACTATTCAAGGAGATATTCAGTTGATGCGAAGTGATAAATTAGGCTATAATGCCCCTATCGTTGTTAAAAATAAAAAGTATTACACTTACGAAGACCCTGATTATTCCATCACGCAGATTCCTTTAACTGAAGATGATATAGCCACGCTTAACGGTGCCGTGGATATTTTGCGACATTTCCAGATTTTTCCCCAACTTTCCCCTGCAACCGATGTCATCAACAAACTACAGGAACACATTGCCGTTTCAATACAAAAACATACACCGGCCATTGACCTAGAACGTAACGAGCATTATAAAGGACTTGACCTCTTGGGAGAACTCTATGTGGCCGTACGCGAACATAAACCTTTGATAATTCACTATCAATCGTTCAAAGCTGTAAAGTCCCAAAAGCTGGAAGTGTCGCCCTATCTGCTGAAAGAATATCGAAATCGTTGGTTCTTATTGTGCACCCATCAAAAAAAGACACATAATTTATGGATCTTGGCCATAGACAGAATATTGTCGATAGAACATGATGAAACCTTGGAATTCATACCCAATCCGAATTTCAATCCAGAAACATTTTTCTACGATGTTATCGGTGTAACAAAAACGCCAGGACAAGTTGCAGAATGGGTAAAATTGTTTTTCGATGCCGCCCAAGCCCCGTATGTACTCACCAAACCTCTTCATCGTAGCCAGCAAGTGCTGAAACATTATGAAGACGGCTCCATTGAGATTTCCATAAACGTTATCCTCAACCTGGAATTGGAACGCGAGATATTAGGTTACGCCGAACATGTAAAAGTATTGGAACCGGCTTTATTACAACACCGTATCAAACGCCACCATCTACTGGCCGGATTACTTTACGAATCAGAATAGCGTTGAATTGAAGTTTATCTACATCTACAACAGAAGAAGCGTCCAACGCAGAAGGATGTCACCCCAACTGAAACGCCTTCCGGGGCGATCCGTCTTCTACATAGATGATTCCGCAATACGTAAAACCGCTTTTGTTTATCCAGTTCAACATGGGAATATTGACCGCGTGGGTATCTATCCGTATCGACACGCCTTGCCGCTTGCAGAAATCGAGGCAGGTATCCGCCACGCCACGAACAATACCGGCAGAAGCTATCCGATGAATGGTGCCATAAGGCTCATCGTTCAGCCATTTTCCCTCAATCTTGGCATAGGTAGGGTCTTCTCCCACAATAAACGTAAACACCCCGGCAATCTGCCCGCTGTATTCCACCACGTAACTGTTTGATGCCTCTATATCCGCAACAATAAGCCTACGGGAAGGATAGCCGTTAATCCACTGGTGCAGATTACCGGCTTCGCGCATCGATTTCCGCGCCACCTCATACACCGCCATCACGGCATCCAAGTCCGACAACAAAGTTCGGCGGATGGTAAATTCATTGCCGGCCATTCTCTCCTTTTTGATTTTTGCAAATATACCACGTCTTTTTTTTAGAATCCGCAGACAACGTTAGCAACTTATGTTTTCCGAATTTCAACCCCGAATAAGATAAAAGAGAAGCAAAGCGCAGCTAAATCATGCACACCGATAATATAAAGAGAGGGGAACCGCCCATGACGGTTCCCCTCTCCTCTTGCATATGTATATACACGTTGCTTAGCGGATCACTTTAAATGTTGCCGTATGCCCATTCACAAAACCTGCATGAAGCACGTACACCCCTTTAGGTAGGTTCGCAGCCGGAAGCACCGCATTTTCCACCCGTCCTACATTTACTGCGGAAATACAACTGCCGGCCGCATTGTAGAGACGAATCCATTCCATGCTACAAGAAGCCTTTACCACGATATTGCCTTCAACAAAGCCGGCAAACACCTTATTCTCTTCATTTACTTCGTTGCGCACATCTTCGGTTACGGTTACAAGACAGTAGGCCGTAGCCTCTCCTCCTACTGTCGATACTTCTATCATGGTTTGTCCTTTAACGCCGGCCGAAACCAAACCCGTTTGGGAAACGGTAGCCACAGCCTGATCCTGACTTTTCCAAACCAGTTTGGTACCTTCCGCTTCCACGGGATAGATTGTTGCCTCCAACTGGTAGGCAGGTGTTTCTTTGTTCAGCGTAATACTGGAACTATTCAGCACAATATCTGTTGCCATCGCCCTTACATACACTATACAGGTATCGGAAACGCCGCCGTCTTCGGATATAGCCACAACCTTCGTTTCCCCGAATTCAACCCCGTAAACATTCGGACCTCCCGTTATGGCCACAGTGGGATCCAACGAAAGATACACCACATTCTTGTTGGTGGCATCTTCGGGCAATACCGTAACGGAAAGCGCTCTAGTTGAAGAAGGTTCCACCACGATTTCCTTTTCGGCAAACAATACTTTCTCTACGGGAATCACTACCGTCACCTCACAAGTAGCCGTAAAGCCGCCTTCAACAGTTTTTACGGTAATAACCGCCGTGCCGTTGTTGTTGCCCGTAACCACGCCTTCGGGCGACACCGTGGCCACCAGCATATCCGAAGAAGTCCAAATCAAGGTGGTATTCGTGGCATTCTGCGGGAGCACATTGGCCGTCAAGGCAACCGTTTTTCCTTTGGCCACCGAAACATGACGGGAAGAGAGTTCCACGCCGCGCACAAGGTATTCCCACCATAGGGTCGGCATGCTGCCGGTCATCTTCCAAGGCGCGGCAGAGTCGTTGCCGAAACGCCAGGTATTCTTTTCGTAGAACGCCTGGTTGAAGGCCTCCAACGAACCCGATTCGCCATTGTTCTTATCTTTTACGCAATTCGCATCGTTTACCGTAGCCAAGGCATTTCTCGCCCCGATTTTCATCGAAGTCAGGGCGTAATTGGAGTCCAGGGATTTAACCGAATCGGCGGAGACATAATACTCGGTACCCGCCACCCGGAAAAACTGTTCAGGGGCGGTCACGGTATCGTTCAAGGCAAAGGAATACTTAATCTGGCCGGCATACGTATTGGGTACGGTAGATCCGGCGATACCGCCCGCCGTTCCTTTGAACCACTTCGACTCGAACAGGGTGTCCACCTCGATTTTTCCGGTGGCGTAGGTGTGGCGGATCTGTCCGCCGCTGTTTTCAGCCACGATGCCGCCCGCCATATAAGCCGACGCATATACCGAATTCAACGCATAACTGTTGTCCACTATAGCGCCGTTCAGCATCGACCCCACGATACCGCCCACATATTCTTTTCCCGAAACAGAACATTTCTCATACGAATTGTAAACCGTGCAGCTCTACCTCATATAGCCCACAATGCCGCCTATGCTTTCGGAAGCGCCCGAAATACAGCCCGTAAAGCTGCAACGGTCTATCACCGAAGAATTCACCGCCTGTCCGACAAGACCGCCCACACGGGAACCGGTCACCTCAAAATCGCTTTCCACATGGCAGTTGATCAACCTGCTGTTCATCATCAGCGTACCGGCAATCGCTCCCACATCGGCGCGGTCCGTGGAAGAAAGAACCACGTTGCGCAGCGAAAGGTTGGCAATCGTTCCGCCGTTCACTTCCTTAAAGATACCGCTGCCGTGGAGGGTGATGTTCGAGATAAAATGCCCCTTGCCGTCAAAGTTTCCCTTGAACTGTGGAATCGGGATGAATCCGGACTGGTTCACGCCCGTAAAGGAAGCCATGTCGATGTCGTTGCCCAGCACAAACCAGGCTTCGGGATAGTTCCGCACCATATCCAGTTCGCCGGGAGAGGTGATGATATAGGGCGAACTCTCCGTTCCTTCTCCCTGAAGTTCGATATTTTTCAAGGGCAGCTTATAGAAAATGTGCGACATCGAACCATCGTTGCGTTCCCAGGACACATAGAGGTTTTTCAACATCGTGCCGTCTTGGTTGGTAAGGATGCCCGCACTGGAGAAAACGCCGTCCTGGTCGTTGTCCTGCCATTTGTAGAGCGTCTCGTCTTCGTTGGCGATGCCGAAGCCGGGTCCGGCGGCGCCGTTCC